>CAZLLX010000010.1:0-10703 GCA_964560805.1 uncultured Candidatus Saccharibacteria bacterium
GGCAGCGAGTGTGGTCAGTTAATGGTGTAACAAAGTTCACAAATTATAGTAATCAAATAAACTTAACCTTTACAACCGTAGGGGAAAAAACTGTTGATATTCGATTCTTCTCCCCCCTTGATTCTTCAACGCCTGTTGTTTGTGAAAACTCTAAGTCTACAGTAACCACTTCGGTCGTTCTTGAGGACGATTATCAAGAAAGATAATTTAGTTTTTCTAAAATCTGTAGTATAATAATTACAGATGACAGATCAAGAGAAACAACTCAAAGATTTTTTACTTGATTCGGGTTTGATTACTCAGGCAGATTATTCTTCCGCCGAGGCCGAAGCTGAAAAAAGTAAAACAAAAACGTCAGCGGCTCACGTTCTGATTAATATTGGTAAAATTACCGAAAACGATTTTCGTCGGGCCGAAGCTTATGTTCTTGGTATCCCTTTTGTTAGTTTAAAAGATCTAAAAATTCCTGCCGAAGTTTTGTCTTTGATTCCTGAACCAGTTGCCCGAAAAAATAATGTTATTGCTTTTAAAAAAGAAGACGATTCTTTGGAGGTGGCAATGCTTGATACCAAGGATTTGACTGCTGTTGAATTCATCAAAAAGAAAGTTGGCTTAAAAATTCTTCCTCGTCTAACTGATAGCGATTCAATTAAAATTGCACTTTTGCAATATCAAAAAAGTTTACATGCGGAATTTGGTGATTTGATTCAAAAGGATGCTAGCGCTTTGCAAAATATGATGCAGGGCCAGGGTGGTGATGGGGAAAATCTAAAAAAACTAGCCGAAGATTTACCGGTTGTCCGAATTTTGGATACCTTGTTAAAGCATGCGATATTCCAAAATGCTTCAGATATACATATCGAGGCTTTGGAAAACCAACTATTAATTCGTTATCGAATTGACGGTATGTTACACGATGCGATGGTGTTGCCAAAGGCAATTTCTACCAGTATTATTGCCAGAATCAAGGTTTTGGCTAATTTAAAATTGGATGAAAAGCGTTTACCACAAGATGGTCGATTTAAAATGGATGTTAACGGCGAGGGTGTATCATTCCGTGTATCTATTTTACCAACTTACTTTGGTGAAAAGGCAGTGATGCGTTTGCTCCGCGATAATGTGTCTGGTTTTACTTTGGAAATGATGGGTTTTCATGGTGAGGCGCTAGAAGCGATTCATGATGCGATTAAACAAACAACTGGGATGATTTTAACCACCGGTCCAACTGGTTCTGGTAAAACCACCACTCTTTATACTTTACTTGATTTACTAAACACACCCGATGTAAATATTTCCACCATCGAGGATCCAGTGGAATATCAAATGAATCGTATTAATCAAACTCAAGTTAAACCAGAAATCGGTTTTACTTTTGCTAACGGTTTGCGATCCTTGGTTCGCCAAGACCCTGATATTATTATGGTGGGAGAAATTCGAGACAATGAAACCGCGTCTTTAGCGGTTAACGCTGCTCTTACTGGTCACTTGGTGCTTTCTACTTTACACACAAATTCCGCCGCTGGTGCTATGCCGCGCTTGATTGATATGAAAATTGAACCATTCTTGATTGTCTCAACTGCCAAGGTAATTATTGCCCAGCGCTTACTTCGCCGTCTAACTGACAGTAAAGAAAAATATTTCTTATCTAAATCAGAAATTGAATCCTTGGGTAAAATTGTGGATATTGAACGAGTGTTAAATTTCTTACGAAAAGAGAAAGTAATTGGCGATAAGGATACAATTGATAAAGTGCCATTCTATAAACCAAAAGCATCAGCCGAATCCAAAGATGGTTTTTCTGGTCGTGTTTGTATTAATGAAGTTATGGTAATGACACCAACGATAAAAGATTTGGTGGTAAAAGGTGAATCAGACGCGGTTATTTCGGCTCAGGCGAAAAAAGAGGGAATGATGAGTATGCTTGAAGACGGTATTTTTAAATGTGTTCAGGGCGTGACCACCATTGAAGAAGTGTTGCGTGTGATCAACGAATAAAATGCGTTTTAAATTTAAAGCGATAAAAAAAGATGGCGACAAGTATGAAGGCCTCGCTGATGCGAAGAGTAAATTTGCTCTGTATAATGATTTAAAAGCCGAGGGAACAATTTTAATTTCCGCCGAAGAAGTTGGTGGAGGTAAATTGCACAAGATTTTGAATTCGAATTTGTCTATTTTTTCTGGTGTTAAAACAGTTGATAAAATTTCCTTGGCCAAAAATTTGTCTGGAATGCTTAAATCTGGCTTGGCCTTATCCCGCGCTCTATCGGTGATTGAAAGACAAAGCAAGAAGGGAACATTTCAGGATATTGTGGTTGGTTTGAATTCTGAAATTAAAGCCGGTAAAACTTTATCTGAATCCTTAAAAAAGTATCCAAAAGTATTTTCTAATCTGTTTGTTTCAATGACCAAGGCGGGGGAAGAAAGTGGAACCTTGGCGGACGCTTTGGCTAATATAAGTTCACAAATGGAAAAAACTTATCGCTTACAGAAAAAAGTAAAAGGGGCCTTGATTTATCCAGGAGTGATTTTATCGGTGATGATTGTGGTCGGTATTTTGATGTTTATATTTGTGGTACCAGGTATTACTGCTACTTTTAAAGAGTTGGGTACAGAATTACCACTAAGTACGCAAATAATTATTTCAATTAGTGATTTCTTTTCAAATAATTTATTATTAGCGATTGCTATAATTATAATTTTAATCGGTGGTTTAATTTTTGCCGCTCGAACCAAAGCCGGCCGATATTTAGCCGATAATATCTTTGTTCGTTTGCCGATAATTGGTGAGTTAATCAAGGAAGCTAATTCAGCTCGTACAGCTCGCACCTTGTCCGCTTTGCTTTTGGCTGGAGTGCCAGTGGCCGAATCAATTTCAATTACCAAAGATACATTAAATAGTCATTTATTTAGAAATATTTTAGAAGAAGCGGCGACCGTAGTTGAAAAAGGCGAAAATATTTCAACCGTGATAATGAAATATCCAAAATTATATCCAACTTATGTGGGTGAAATGATTAGTGTGGGCGAGGAAACTGGTAAGGTGGCGGAAATGCTCGCTGAAGTAGCCATATTTTATGAAAATGACGTGGAAGAGCGTACTAAAGATTTATCGACAATCATTGAACCAATTCTAATGGTTATCATCGGCGCCGCCGTGGCCTTCTTTGCCCTTTCGATGATTACACCTATCTACTCGGTAATGGATCAGGTGTAGACAAAAATTAATTTGTGCTATAATTTGCGAATGAAAAAAAGATTAATATTATATGTGGGATTATTTATTCTAGTTGATTGGATTACATCTAGTATTCAGGTTTGTATTGCCTCAAGACCCTGTCCTTCAATAATTAATAATATGATTAATTATCAAATAATTTGGGCTGGTTTACCATTATTCATTGGTTTTGTTCTCTTAGTTGAATTATTTGTTTTCTTATATAAGCGTCTTCGTAACAAAAAGTAGTTGTATTTAGTTACTTTACTGACCAATTAAGTTCAATCAAATTATTTGAAACAACTGGAAACCCTGGTGGGGGATTTAGTTTTAACGAAGAATTGTTATTTTCGTTGATTGAAACATTTTGATAACCAGATTCTATTTCGTCTGAACCATTTTTCCAATTCCAGGCCCAGGGTTTATTGCTGGCAATTGAACCATTAATTACTAAATTATCTTTAATATCATTTGAATAATAAAATCTTTGCACTGCACCTTTGGTAGCGATCAAGCCAGCATTGATCTCTAAATCATCCGGAGCATGATTGGTAATTACAACATCATTTTCCGCCAAAAGCCCAAGCGAGTCAGTGCCGTCATTATTTTTATAAAGTAAATTATCAGGAATATAAATTGCTGGAGAGGCGATAGTCAATCGGCCATCAAGCGTTCCTTCAACCCAAACTTTATCATCCACAAAGATTAGACCATTGTTCGGAATATTTTTCCTGTCTATTTGTTGAATTGAATCATAATCAGTCTTTTCACTTCTGGTATTGCCGCTGGTGTCTTTACCGGTGGAAGGGGAGTTATTTTCTAAAGTTAAAACTTTATAGATTTCTATTTGATTTCCATTTAATTTTAGGGAATAACCGTTTAATTCTGATGGTGTGATATATAGGCCATCAGTTTGGCTGTCAGCTTTAATTGAATCATAAACGGCATCAAAATTATTAAAATCAATGTTTGAAACGGGATACTGCCAAAATTGTTTTATTGAGTCAGTGGCTTGGCCCCAGATTCCATTTTTTATTTGGTTGGGTGAACATTCCTGATCAGCTTTACAGGTGTAGGTGCTTTTGCTTGAGCTTACGATTGAATTTGTTTCGCCATCGAATCGAATTCCATCATTAGAATGTAATTTACCAGAAATTTTTTCGCTTGTGGTAACCCATATTGGACTATCACTGATAAATGAATAGCTGGCCACTGAATTCGGCCCATAATGAACGGTCACCACTCGTTTAATTTCTGGTTTATCATTTGTCCAGCCGGTCGATTTAATTATGATAACACCGCCAGTGTTTAGTGGGGCGGTTATTTCAAGACTGAAATGTCCAATAATTTTGCCAGTTATTGGATCAGTAAAATCTTGTTCCTGATTATTATAATTGCCAGGGTTATTGGCTAAATACCATTTGTAATAATTAACTCCCGCCTCGGCAATTTGCAGAGCTTGCTCCTTGGCTACGACAGAATTAATTACGGCCATTTTTCCGGTAACAAGATTTACAATTGGAAATAAAATTAATGATGAAATAAAAATAATCACTAGGAGGTAAACAATGGCATATCCAGATTGTAATTTATTTTTTGTCATTTATTTATTAAGTAAATTACGAGGAGCGACGCCAGATGAAAGATTGAAAGATTCGCCAATCAAATTAATTTTCACAAAACTTACCTGTCCAAGTGAAATTGGCTCGGTTAATGGTGCTTGGGTGCCGTCGTATGAAGAATCAAAATAAGTAAAAATTGGCAAAGTATCATTTTTAAGATTATCTAAAACAATTTTACTTTCACCGTCTTCAATTCGGTACAAATTATTGTTTTCTAATTTATATTCCAAGTTATCAAAACCAAGACTAAAACCAGTGGCTTTTATTAGGGGATAGGCATTTGAATTACTGCCAGCGAAACGTAGTTCATCAATCATTTTATTTAATACAACTCTGGCCTGATCTACCGCCTCAATTTTATTTACATTATTTCGTGATGAAACAAAAAGATGAGAAAAAAGTTCGGCGGTACCTAAGGCAAGTAAGGTAAAGACAAAAATTACTATAACTGTTTCAACCAAAGTAAAACCTCTAACTTTGCTGAAGCTTCGCGGGGCAAGCTTTTTATTTTTTTTAATAATATTAATCATTTAATCAGCTTTAAAAATATTAGTGACAAAATCATAGGTCTTGTTTGTGGTTTGATTCTTTACCGAGACCTTAATTTGATTATAATTAGTGCCTAAATTGGTAATAAAATAGTTGATTTGGTAATTTACACCATTGATTGTTTCGGTTTTTGGGGCGGGAGTAGCGGTAAAGTTGCCAAGTTTGGCTATTTCCAAATATTGTTTAGCCAGGCTTGAAATTACGACATTTTCTCGGTAATGACCGATATTTTTAATTAGGAGAGTAGAGGTTTGATAGATCGCGAGAGCGAGAATAGCGAAAATAGCCACGGCGATTAAACTTTCTACTAAAGTAAAACCCTTTTGTGTCGATTTTTTAAACATATTCTGGATTTATTTTAGCATATTTAATGATATAATTCTTTGTATGAAGAAAACTAAATCTTTAATTGTGGCAAATTGGAAAATGAATCCTGACAGTGGTGATAAAGCCAAGTCATTGTTCTTGGAAACCAAAAGATCGGCCGTGAAAAATCCAAACGTAAAAGTGATTGTGTGTCCGCCTTATATTTATCTGCAAGAATTAGGAAAATTAAAGGATAAAGCGGTGTTATTGGGCGCTCAAGACGCTTCAACCGAGCCAGGTGGTTCATTTACGGGCGAAATAAGCGCTTTGATGCTTAAACACCAAGGCGAGGGTTATGTGATTATCGGTCATTCAGAACGACGAACTTTGGGTGAAAGTGATGATTTAATTTCAAAAAAGGTGACGATGGCTTTGAAAACTGGTTTGAAAGTGATTTTGTGCGTCGGTGAAAATGTTCGTGATGGTCATGGTGAATATTTGCATTTTTTGCGTGAACAACTAATTAAATCACTAAGTCGTGTTTCTAAAAAATTCTTAAAGAATTTAATTGTGGCCTATGAGCCAGTGTGGGCGATAGGCAAGACTGACGCTGAAGCAATGAACGCTCGTGATTTACACGAAACATCTTTATATTTGAAAAAAGTTTTAGCCGAAATTTATGGCGCCAAAGTTGGCCCAGCCGTTTCAATTTTGTATGGTGGATCAGTTAGCTACAAAAATGCTAAAGAATTACTTGAACAGGGGGAAGTCCAAGGCCTACTCGTTGGCCACGAAAGTCTTAGTCCGCGCAAATTCGAGGCCTTGTTACAAAGTTTGAATTAAACCTTATTGTAAGCCGTTTTTACTGCTATTGACTTCTATATAATTTAGGTGTATAATTATAAAAGATTATGAAAGGAGGTCCAGATGAACTGGATCGATATCTTTGGGATTTCGTTGGTGGTTGCCGTCCTGCTGTTTGTGGGGTTCTGCTTTTATGCAAACCACAAGACAGAGAAGGCGGCTAAGGCTGTCGCCGAGTAGCTGACAGCACCAACAATAACCCATCAAGCCTCGCGACGCGGGGCTTTTTGATAGTTAAATTTTTTCCCAACCACCCAAAATGTGTAAATGAAGATGATCAATCACTTGTCCGCCTTCTCGTCCAACATTGAATATTGTTTTATAACCATTTAAACCGCCTTGTTTGGCGTCTTCTTTGGCTCGTAAAAAAATTTTAGTAATAATTTCGGAATCGGTTGGTTCAAACTGGGCGACTGATTGAATGTGTCGTTTCGGTATAATTAAATGATGAAAAGGGGCCGCCGGTTTGATATCTTGAAGCACAATCAAATCGGCATCTTCAAATAAAATTTTGGCTGGAATTTCTTTGTTTACAATCTTGCAGAACAAGCAATCGTTTTTTGTTTCCATAGCAATACTTTATCATTTTAAATTAATCTTGTTAATCAGTTTGACCTTTGTTGTGTTAAGGTGTATAAAATTAATAAACATGGAGGCGGCGATGAAATGGTTCTTTGTTCTTCTAGCAATTTTGGTGGTGTGTGGTGCAGTTTACGTTGTTATCTGTTTCCGGCGAAAAGACGACGACGAACCCGAGTGGCCGATTCAAGGCGAACTTGGCGGAACGCCCACATCCGAGCAGCAGTTTCCACCTGCGAAACCAAAGTGACAAAAGTCACAACAGTCGCCCCGAGCTTGCTCGGGGTGGATTTGTTTTTGGGCTTGATACAACATATAATACCCAAATGTCTTATACACCCTTTTTGCAGACCCTGCTTGAAAAACGTGGCTTGAAAAACGAGAGGGAGATTGAACGTTTTTTGAATCCTGATTATGGTCGCGATGTGCACGATCCTTTTTTACTAAAGGATATGAATAAAGCGGTGGAAAGGATACTTTCAGCGATTGATAAGAATGAAAAAGTGGTAATTTTCAGCGATTATGACGCCGATGGTATTCCTGGGGCGGTGGTGCTTCATGATTTTTTTAAAAAAATTGGTTTTACGAATTTCACAAATTATATTCCACACCGCCATTTAGAGGGTTTTGGTTTGAATCATGAGGCAGTCAAAGAATTCGCTGAACAAAAAGTAAATTTAATTATCACCATCGATTGTGGAATTGCTGACACCGAGGAGGCTGAGAAAATTAAGGAACTTGGTATGGATTTAATAATTACTGATCACCATGAGCCGCCAGAAAAAATGCCAACGGCGGTCGCGATTGTTGATCCAAAAAGAAAAGATTGCGCCTATCCATTCAAAGGTTTATGTGGCGCGGGCGTGATTTATAAAGTGGTGCAAGGAATATTACTTAAAAAAGATTTTGGTTTAAAAAAGGGAACTGAGAAGTGGTTTTTGGACATGGTGGGAATTGCCACATTATCTGATATGGTGCCACTTTTGGATGAAAACCGAGCCTTGGCCACCTATGGTTTGAAAGTTTTACGTAAATCGCCACGAGTTGGTTTGATGAAACTTCTCAGTATTCTTAAAGTTGATCAGGGTAATTTAACCGAAGATGATATTGGCTTTACGATTTCACCTCGCATTAATGCCGCTTCGCGAATGGGAAATCCTGAAGACGCCTTTAACTTATTTGCTACTCAGGATGTGGTTCAAGCGGGAATTTATGCCGAGCATTTAGATAAAATTAATAATGAAAGAAAAGGCACCGTGGCGGCCATGGCTAAAGAGGTGAAAAAGATTATGGAAAAAAGATTGGCTGATGGTGAACAGAAAAAGAAAGTTTTGGTAATCGGTAATCCCGAATGGAAGCCGTCGCTTTTGGGCTTGGTGGCAAATTCCTTAAAAGATGATCATGGTTGCCCGGTGTTTTTGTGGGGTAGGGATGGCGGTAATGTGTTAAAAGGTTCATGCCGATCGGATGGTAGCGCCGATTTGGTGGCCTTAATGCGCTTGGTTGAACCAGGAATCCTGGGTGAATTTGGTGGGCACGCTATGTCTGGCGGCTTCTCGGTGCTTCAAGAAAAAGTTCATTTGCTTGAGGAACAACTAAATTTGGCCTATGAAAAAGTTGTGGCGGACAGCGTCTCGCCAAAGCTTTCTGAAGCGAAGGAGGATCTGAAACTTACTTTAGACGAAGTTATTTTGGAAAATTATCGACAGTTAGAAAAACTGGCTCCATTTGGTAAAGATAATCCAAAACCCTTATTTTTATTTGAAAATATTTTAATTAATGAAGTTAAAATTTTTGGTAAAGAAAAAAACCATTTGGAAATTAATTTTAAAAACTCTAAGGGTCGAATTATAAAAGCCATTGGCTTTTTTATGAAATCTGATTTAAAACCGGGAGAGAGAATAAACCTTTTAGCTAATTTTGAACTTTCTACTTTTAGAGGTTTTAATGAATTACGTTTGAGGATTGTGAGTTTTAAACCTGTGCTATAATTTGCTGGTATGCAAGACAAAGTAATCATTTTTTCTGATGGGGCGTCAAAAGGGAATCCTGGACCTGGGGGTTATGGGGCGGTTTTAGTTATTGATAATTTAGTAACTGAGGTTGGGGGTTTTGAAGAAAATACAACCAATAATCGAATGGAATTGAAGGCGGCGATTTCGGCCTTGCAGAAATTTGAAACAAATTTGCCGATTGATTTATATACCGATTCAAAATATTTAATCAACGGTATCACTAAATGGGTGTCTGGTTGGTTGAAAAATAATTGGCAGACCAAGGCCAAAGAAGAAGTATTAAACAAAGATTTGTGGCAAGATCTAATTTTTCTAACTAAAAATAAAAAAATAAATTGGCACTATGTGGGTGGGCATATTGGAATTGCTGGCAATGAAAGGTGTGATGAAATTGCTTCGGGTTTTGCCGAAGGTAAGGAACCGGTTTTGTATCATGGATCAATCACAGATTATAAAATCAATGTTTTGAATTTAGATTTTGATAATCACAAAAAAACTACCAAGAAAACCAAAAGCGCTTCAGCTGGCAAGAAAGCTTATTCATATTTAAGTTTTGTCGATGGAAAACTATACAAAGATGCCACTTGGCCTGAGTGTGAAAAACGTGTGAAAGGTGTAAAAGGAGCCAAGTTCAAAAAATCTATTAGTGCCGAAGATGAGGCGGAAATCATAAAAAGCTGGGGGCTGTAATTGTCCACATTAAATCAAGTTTCCTGATCAATATTGGTGATAGAATATCCGCCAAATGAAAGGTGGATATTTTTATGTAATTTTTATTTCGTTTGTTTCTTCAGTATTTATTTCTTCATTTGTAAAAGTATCCAACCTTTGGGTCGGCGGACTATTTCTTGTGTCATTAACAATATTATTATCTAGTTTTTATTTCAAGAAAGCTCGAAACAAACTAATATTAATCACAATTATTTTTGCCGTTTTAGCGCTGGGAATTTGGCGATACAATTTAACATATCAAACAGAGGGGAGACTGTTTGAAAAACTGGGCAAGTTCAGTCAGTTATCCGGAATTATAATTGATGAACCTGCGTCCAGAGGTTTAAGCCAGCGTTTTATTTTAAAAATTGAAAATGAGAAAATTCTGGTTTCAACTAGCGTTTATCCAAAGTTTAAATATGGTGATCAGGTGCTGGTAAAAGGAAAACTTGAAGCGCCCCAAAACTTTTTGATTAATGAAAAAGAATTTGATTATATTTCTTATCTTGCTAAGGATGGAATTAATTGGGAAACATCTTTTGCTAAAGTTAGTTTAATCAGAGCAAATCAGGGAAACTGGTTAAAAGAAAAATTATTTTGGCTTAAAGATATTTTTACCCAAAGAATAAATAAATTGATTCATGAGCCTGAATCTTCTTTACTTTTAGGATTATTACTTGGTGAAAAAAGTTCGCTTGGCAAGGAGTGGCAGGAAAAGTTTGCTAGGACTGGTGTGTCTCACATTGTGGCTTTATCTGGTTACAATTTAACTATTGTGGCGGAGGCAGTAATTTATCTGCTGTCTTTTTTGCCCAGATTCTTAAGTTTGTCTGGCGGAGCAAT
>CAZLLX010000011.1:0-10523 GCA_964560805.1 uncultured Candidatus Saccharibacteria bacterium
TTTACCTAAATGAAAGTCCTTATGGTGGCAGTCTGTATGGTGTTGAAGAAGCCAGTCAGACATTTTTTGGAAAAAAGGCAAATAATGTAACGCTGGCTGAGGCTGCCTATCTTGCCTCTATTCCAAACGCGCCGACTTTTTATTCTCCTTACGGCAACAATAAGAAAAAACTAGATGAAAGAAAAGATCTGGTATTACAAAAAATGCTAGAAAAGAATTTTATTACTCAGGCCGAGTATAATTCTGCCAAAAAGGAGGTTGTAGTTTTTAAACCCAAACAAACGGTCAACATAAAAGCCCCTCACTTTGTAGAGTTTGTCCGACAATATCTTGAGGAAAAATATGGTGAGCGGGCGGTTCGTGAAAATGGTTTAAAAGTAATCACCACCTTAGATTATAAAATGCAATCTAGCGCTGAGGAAATTGTAAAAAAATATTCAGCCGAAAGTGAGAAAAACTTTAATGCTTCAAACGCGGCGGCTGTGGCAATTGACCCAAAAACCGGCCAAATTTTAGTCATGGTTGGTTCAAGAGACTATTTTGATAAAGTGATCAGTGGTAATTTCAACGTTGCCACCGCCAAAAGACAGCCAGGTTCAACCTTTAAACCGTTTGTCTATGCCACGGCCTTTGATAAAGGATACACTCCAGAAACAGTTTTGTTTGATTTGCCAACTCAGTTTCAAACCACCTGTACTCCAGACGGTAAGCCGATCAACAAAAATAATCCGGACAGCTGTTATTCACCGCAAAATTACGACGGTAAGTTTCTGGGGCCGATTAATTTAAGAAATGCGCTGGCTCAATCTAGAAACATTCCGGCCATTAAACTACTTTATTTAGCGGGAATTAAAGACTCTCTTAGAACCGCTAAAAATTTGGGTATTACCAGTCTAACCAATCCCGATCAGTATGGTCTAACTCTTGTATTGGGAGGTGGAGAAGTTTCTTTACTTGAAATGACAAACGCCTATGCCGTTTTTGCTAATGAAGGAGTAAGAAACCCCTACACGCCAATATTAAGAGTTGAAGACGCCGAAGGAAAAGTCTTGGAAGGATTTGTATCTAAACCAGAAACAGTAATGGACGCAGAAACAACCAATAAAATTTCAAGTATTTTAAGTGACAATGAAGCCAAAGCGCCCGCATATGGTGCCAACTCGCTATTTAATATAAAAGATCGCCCAGTGGCCTCAAAAACAGGTACCACGAATGACAATCGCGACGCTTGGGTGCTTAGCTATACCCCAAACCTAGCCCTTGGTGTTTGGATGGGAAACAACGATAACAGCCCGATGGTTAAAAAAACTGCCGGTTTAATCGTTTCACCAATGTGGCGCGCCTTAATGGATAGTTTCTTGCCGTCACTGCCAAAAGAATACTTTAATGACCCCCTACCCGCTTCAAGCGAATTAAAACCAGTATTTAGAGGAATTTGGCAAGGTAATGAAACACAATTAATCGACAAAAGAACTGGTCAACCGGCTAATGAAAACACCCCAGAACAATACGTTAAGGAATCTGTTATTCCAAATGTTCATGAAATTTTATACTGGGTAGACAAAGATGACCCTTATGGACCAGCCCCAACTAATCCAGAAAGAGATCCTCAATTTAAACTTTGGGAATATCCACTTGAAACCTGGTTAGGAACACAAAACCTTAAAGATATTGGCCTGATTCAATAACATTATCTTAATTCTAAAACATTAACACCCTTTTCTTTTAGTGTTTTTATTATCCTATCTTTTTTAATAAAAAGACTATTTTTAATAATTGGATTTGTCTTGATATACAAAACTGAGTCTTTTATCTCTAATTCTCTAGTATTAATTTTAATTCCTAGAATTTCCAAGAGTGTCTGGCTTATAATTTCTTTATTTTCTTTATCGCTTAATCCAAGCTTTTGAAACTTTTCAAGATATTCTTTGATATTAAACATATTATCTGTTCATTGGCATCACCAAATAGGTAAAACTTTTATCAGAAACACCGCGAATAACCACCGGCTTGTTTAACCCATTAAAAGAAAGAGATACACTATCAGAATCAATTGACTGGAAACAATCCAAAACGTATTTATGGTTAAAGTTTATTTCTATGTCTTCACCCGTAATTGCTGCCGTTAGACTATTTTGATTTTCACCGACAGTCGAGTTTTTAGTTTTAAATTCTAAAACCTTGTCTTTTGAGGACACCCTTATATTCATTTGATTAAAGCTGTCAGTAAAAATATTTAGTAGCTTTAAACTATTAATTAAATCTTTTTTAAGGACGATAACTTCAGTTTTAAACTCTTTTGGAATAATTTGTCGGTAATCTGGAAACAGACCATCGATTACTCGAGAAACCAAGTATACATCCTTATATTTTATTGAGATTTGATTCTTATTAAAACTAATTTCAAGATTTTCTCTTTCTTCGTTGATTATTTTAAGTAAATCAGCAACGTTTTTAAAAGGAATCAATATTTGACCCAAATCTTCAACGTTTTTGGCTTTAATCTTCTTTTCTGCCAGTCGAAACGAGTCGGTAGCCACAAAGATCAGACCATTCTCATCCGAATGAATATAAACACTCGATAATTCTGGTTTAACCGTAGACATTGAAGCGCTGTACCAAACCGCCTTCAAACCAGAAATGAAATCTGCCGAATTTAATTCGCACTCTTTCCCTTCTTTAACCTGAGGAATTGTTGGGAAATCATCTACCGGTAAACTTTTTATAGTTGTTTTATTACCAGCCGCTTCTAAAAATAAGTTCCCATCCTTTACTTCAATCTTTATAACCCCCTCATCAGATAAATTACTTAAATAGCCATTTAAAACAGATCCTGGCACAGCTACAGAACCAGTACCAGCCACCTTAGCAGGAACCTGAATCTCTAATCCAAGATCAAGGTTAGTTGATTTTAAAACTAAAAAATTATCCTTTGCTTCAATTAAAATACAAGAAAGAACTGGTAGTGTCATGTTTTTACCCGTCACCTTTTCTGCCCGAGTAACTGCATAGTGAAACTTTTCTTTAAGGCATTCTGCTTTCATTTTTTTATTTTATTAAAGATTATTAATATTATATGTGGATAAGTTGATAGTTTGTTTTTGTCTTATTTTTAAAAGGTATTTTTGATTTATCTTATTTCTTAATGTTAATATCTTTTTTCTTTACTTTTTCTAATTCACTTTTTTCTTTGAGTTTTTCACAAGCGTTTTGTTTTTTTCCACAGGTTTTCCTTAATTTAACATGGATCTAATCTGACTTACTTCCCTAATTAAAGAAGAATCGGTTTTTAAATCCTCTTTCACCTTTTCATATGAATGCATTACTGTTGTGTGGTCTTTACCGCCAAGTTTTTCGCCGATTGTGGGATAAGAAACATCAAAATCTTCTCTTAATATATACATAATTACCTGTCTTGGCTTAACGACTGATTTTTTTCTGGTCTTTTCGTATATTTCAGCTTCGGTGATGCCATAAAATTCAGCAATTGTCTTGACCACATCCTTAATAGAAGAGGTCTTCTTTGGCTTAATATTGTTCTTTATGAGGTCTTTTATCTCGGTTATGGTTAAATCCCTACCCTTCAATTTAGACTGGCATATAATCGAATTTAGAATACCTTCAAGCTCTCTAATATTTCCTTCAACAGATGAGGCTAAATACTCAATAACATCAGAAGAAAGAGAAAAATTCATCATATTAGATTTAATTTTAAAAATCTGAATACGTGATTCAAGATCTGGGCTTGGGATTTCAACAATCATTCCAGAATTTAAGCGTGATTTTAGGCGGTCTTCTAGTCCCACGATAAAGTTTGGGTGTTTATCGGAAGAAAAGATGATTTGCTTATTATTATCGTAGAAACTATTAAAAAGATGAAAAAACTCTTCTTCTGTCTTAGATTTACCAGCAAAAAACTGAATGTCGTCAACAATTAAAAGATCATATTTTCGATATTTTTCTTTGAATTGATTAGCGGTTCCGGTTGAAATTGAATTCATTAAATCCACCGTAAAACGTTCTGAGGTTAGATAATATATTTTTTTACCAGGACTGGCGGTTTTAATATAATTTCCTACCGCTT
Source organism: uncultured Candidatus Saccharibacteria bacterium (assembly GCA_964560805.1). Classification (GTDB taxonomy): domain Bacteria; phylum Patescibacteriota; class Minisyncoccia; order Phycocordibacterales; family GWA1-40-21; genus CAIJXO01. The sequence goes on from CAZLLX010000011.1 coordinate 4,085, forward strand.
GAATAAGGTGAGTCTTGCCATGGCCGGTGCTACCATAAACAAATAAAGGGTTGTAAACCGCGGTCTTTTTGATTATTGCCTGAGTGGCGGCATAGGCTAATTCGTTAAATGGTCCAACCACAAAGGTATCAAAGGTATAGCGAGGATTTAGATTATCGTCTTTATTAACATAGAAATTTTGAAGAGGAAGCTCGTTGGGATTAGACGCAGCACTTTCGGTGGCTATTTTTTGGGTTTCTTTCTTGGCATCATTTTTAACAATAATGTACTCTACCCCACGAATGTGTTCGCCAAAATTACGAAGGATCTTAAGAATATTTTTGTGATATTTGTTGAATAACCAGTCTTTAACAAATACATTTGGCACACCAACGTGCACTACCCCATCATCAACCTTTGAAACAAAGGTGTCTTTAAACCACATACTAAAATTTGCCTTAGAAATAGTTAGTTCAATTTCAGCAAGTACACTATTCCAGAGTTTTTTATTCTCTTCATTCATTTGTTTAGATTATATACCGAAAATTAAAATCGAGAAGTTGTGTAAAAGACTAATTTATGTTCATAAACTGTTTAAAACTTGGGGATAACTTTTTTATTTAGATTTGACGTTTATCATAAAATACACTATACTCAGCAATTATGTCATTCACATATAATCCCAAGAAAGTAAAACGCCTAAAGAAACACGGATTTTTGTCTCGTAGCCGAACTTCTTATGGTAAGCGAGTTTTGAAGAGCCGACGTCAAAAGGGTCGCAAGCGCTTAAGCACTGTTTAGTCCCCTACTTTATAATGTTACCCAAACAACAAAGGGTTAAAAAACAAGATTTTCCTAAAATTCTTAAGGAAGGTCTTGTTTTTAATTCGCCACATCTCAGCGCAAGGATTTTAAGGGATGAGGGGCTAAAAGACTATCAAATTGCTTTTGTTGTTCCGTCCAAGACTGCCAAAACCTCGGTAGAGAGACACTTTATTAAAAGACAGCTAGAGCATCTGGTTGGGCAAAAAAAGCAACTAAATAGTGGATTCAGACTGATTTTAACTTGTAAAAAAACTTTTACAAAGCTAGACAGACACCTTATTCAAGAAGAAATAGATAAGATATTAATTGGTTCAAAAATGTTGAATTAGGAGGTTATTTGGGCTATACTCAGGTAATGTTATCTCATTTGTTTAATGTTGCCCTGTATCAGCCTCTTTATAACGGTTTTATTGGTCTAATCGCGGCCTTTCCTTGGCTTGATGCTGGGGTGGTGGTGATTTTGTTTACTGTCTTAATTAAATTGGTTCTGTTCCCACTTTCCCAAAAGTCGGTTAGAAGCCAACTTGAAATTAAAAGATTGCAGCCTGAAATTGATGATCTTAAATTAAAGCTTAAAGATAATAAACAGGAGCAAGCTCTTAGAACAATGAAGCTTTACAAAGAAAGAGGGGTTAACCCTTTTTCTGGTGTGGTTCTCGCCCTAATCCAGTTACCGATCTTAATCGCCTTATACATGGTTTTTTACCGAGGTGGTTTGGATGTTATACATACTGAAACCCTCTACTCTTTTATTAAAGTTCCGGCTCAGATTGATAAAATGTTTCTTGGTTTGATTGATATTACAACCAAAAGTACGGTCATGGCAGTTCTCGTGGCTGTTGGCCAGTTCTTTCAGATCAGATTCACTATGCCACCTAAACCAGCCGCAAAAAGCGATGAAAAGAAAACCCTTTCGTTTCAAGACGAATTATCAAAAAATATGAGCTTTCAAATGAAATATATCATGCCGGTATTTATGTTTTTTGTTGCCCGCAGCCTACCCTCTCTAGTTTCTTTATACCTTATAACCTCAAGTGTGTTTGCGGTTGGTCAGGAAATTTATACAAAAAAGAAAATTAATAATACAAACTAAAACCATGACACCAGAAAAGGCCAATCAAATTATTGTAGAAGTTTTTAAGTACTTGGGATTTACCGCCGAGGTTAATTATGTGAACGATCCGTCTCGTGGTCATATTTTTACTGTGAAGTGTCCAGAGTTTGCGGCTTATTGCGGAGAAAAAGATGAAATAAACAGAGACTTGGTTTTTCTTTTTAAGAGAATGTTTAACAAAACACCTGGTGAAGAAACATTTAAGTGTACTATTGATATAAACGGAGATCAGAGCCGAAGAGACGCTAATGTAAAAATGAGGGCTTTAAACGCCGCCGAGGAAGCTAGAAGTCTTAAAACTGATGTCGTGCTACCCCCTATGTCATCCTACGAAAGAATGGTGGTTCATAGCACCCTGGCCGGGCAAAAAGATATACAAACAGAATCAATCGGTGAGGGTCGATCTAGACAGGTAAAGGTTGTGTATAAATCTATTTAAGATTTAACTGCCAAAGTGTTAGGGTGGTCTTGTCTGTAAAGAATAAGTTGCTGTCGTTCTTGCTAATTATTGGATTGATAACATCAATCTTCTGACCACTAGTTTCTAGATTATAAATTTCTGATGAAGCACCTGTTTCGGTGTTAAAACTCCAAATACTGTCGTTGAAGTTAGTTAGTCCTTGATACCATTGATCTGGATAAGTCCCCTTTTCATATGATTTTGGTACAGCACAGTAAATAATTTTTGGATTAAGTTCCCCCCAAACACATTTTTCAGGAAGAGTGTTCCATGGTAGTAATTTACTTTCTTTCTTTTTTACATTGAACAAATATAATTTCGGTAAACCCCTTGAACTGTCTGAATACAAGACTTCAGTGGCACCGGTATTAATTTTACTGGTTAATCCGGTGATACCCCCAAGTATTTTTGTTAGGTCACCAGTTTGGCTGTTTAGAAAATAAAGATAACCCGCCGCCAAGCCAGAAGCCTTGGTGTTTAGTGTAATTGTATCTTCTTTTGGCCAAGAGGAAATCCATTCGATAAGTGGTGACTCAAAAATTATTTTTTTATTTAATCCTTTTGTGTTTGAAATATAGGCAGATAAACCGTTAAGGCTTGGGACACCGGTAAAAATTTTGTCTCCCTTAGGGTTTATTGAAAGTGTTGAAATGTTTTCTGTTAAAAAGCTACCATCTATCCCCCCTTCAAATTCATTGACCGTGCTTGTTGCTGGGTTTATTTTAACAGAGAAAGAAACAATAGTTTGATTGTCTTCTTTAAGATAGCGAAGCACTAAATTATTACCATCTGGTAACCAGTTTGATTCATATACCCTAGGAATTGTAGTGTTTGACAGTCTCCGTGATTCTATTTGATCAGTTAATGTTTCATAGATATTTCCGTTTGCCCTTAAAACATAGCGAACAACCGGTTTGGTACTTTGGTTCGTTAGAGTATAACCAGATACAGGTTCCAGAGAGACTTGTCGCAGTCTATTTCTGTTTTCTTGTATGGTCGAGGTTGACTTGCTGTTATTTTCAGATGGAGGGATAGTGTTTGTTGGGGTGTTGATTGTGCCAAACGGGTCATAAACATTCCCAACCGGATCTTGGATAGCTACCCGGTTTGTGTTAGTTCCATTAAAATAGAACCAAATTAGAGCACCTAAAGAGCCCAAGAAAATCACCATTATTAAAATTATTGCGTTTTTCTTTGACATTAGACCTTAAAATTAAGTATATCGGGGTTAATAATCCAAAGTATAAGCCAGGAAACAAGGGCAAGACCCAGTCCAAGTATGGCATCTTTAATTCTCTTGTGTCCGTCTGTTTTTTTAAAGACCGATTCCGATAACATAATTTCTGTTCCGCCCCAGACAATCATTACCACTGATAAGGCGGCAGCTGCCGCCAAGCCAAACTGGAAGGCCTGAGACAAGAAGCTTTTCAAATCAGTTGTTCCGGCTGGAGCAAAACCACTAAAAACTTCCGGGACTAGTGGTTGGTAGTCTAGCGCGATTGCTTTTGTAAACCTACCCGCCATTATTATTGTTGTTAATATGAGAGTGATAAGTTTCATAAGTTTTAATCTTTTTGATAGTTAATAACAGACTCGTTTTTTGCCTGTTGAAGGAATCTTTGCTCGTTAATGATTGAGACTTTAGCGTTAGCACTGCCAGATCCTGACTTTTCTTGTCTGACGGTAAAAATGTTTTTCACGGTTTGGTTTGGTACCTCGTTGTTTTTTAAAGACCAAGTATACTTTAGAACACTGCTGTTTGGGTAGCCAACGCTAAAGTAAAACGGGGCAGCGTAGAAAGAAAATTCATCATTTAAAAGTTTTATTTCCTCCCCTATTGATTTGTTGAACATTATTCCGTAAACAGGATTTACTTCATAGAAAAGGATGACTGGTTTACTTCTGGGGATATCAAGTGTGTTTGAGGCAGAAATATTCTGACTCAATGAAGTTGCAGTAACGGTAATTTTTAGATCTTTTGGTGGTGTGGAACCAGGAATGGTCAAGTAGTTTTTTCCTATTCCAGACGAAGAACCGATGACAAAATCGTCTAATTTCCATGTAAACATGAGCTCGTTTGTGTTAAATTTTCTACCTACCGAGTCGAAAATCTCTGGAAAAGCAGAAACTGTAATATCTGCTTGGTTTGTATTTAGGGCTTTACCCTTGTAGAATGGGGGTGTATAAGTGAATGCTTCATATAATAAACTAATACCCGCTGGTATTATCTCCGTCGTTGCTTGTAGATTGTTACCGTTGTTATCTTCAATAAGGGCGGTAATTTTTTGGCTTTTGCCCGCCTCACCAGCAACAAGATAAAACTTTTTTAAACCTAATCCTGTTTTTTGAATCTCGTTGTTTAAAAGCCAAGTAACTTTTAATCTACTAATATCGAGTGATAAACTTTCTAGGGTAAAATTTACATTTTGTCCGGGTTCAGGATTATCTGGACTTACAATAATACTAAAGCTGCTGTTTTGGACTGACGACGCGTTTGTTTTTGTCGCAAAGATTAGTACTAATACAAGACAAGTAAACAAGAAGACTTTTTTCATTGTTAACATTATATCATATAGAAAAAAGATGTTCTACTCTATGAATTACTATTGTTAAGTTCTTCCCTCGCCCGTTTAATTGCCAACAATTGTGATGGGTCTGAAGTGATTATTTGATCTTCTGTATAAGAGGAATAAACCTTAATTGCTACGTGTTTTTGTCCAACGAAGAATAGACCCTCCCCCACATCCGATTCCAGTAACAAAAATTTCTCTTCATCGGTTAAGTTAAAGACTCTTTGTAAGTTATCAACTGTTGACGGAGATTGTTTTAGTAGAATTTGGATTGAAGAGTTGGTTAGAATAGGCAAACCATACGGAGAGCGCAAGAAGTCGTCCACATCCTGAGTGATTGTTGCTAGACCCAAGAAATATTTTCGTCCTCTTTTTGCCAAGCTAAACAAGAAAGATGCGGTGTCTTCACTTTTCATCATCCACCAGGCCTCATCAATAACCAAAAGTCTTCTCTTAAGTTGGCGACGGATAGCTGTCCAAATATAATGGGTAATAATATACATGGCAACTGGTTTTAGCTCGTCTTCCATATCGCGGATAGAGAAGACAATAAACTTTGCATCAATATCAACGTTGGTTGGTCTGTTGATGAAGCCTGCCCAAGAGCCTCGGGTGTATTTTGATAGTTTTTGCACTAGCCCCTCAGCCCCTTCCATTCCAGACAATACCAATTCAAAATCTGACAAAAGTGGTGGCTCAAGACTTGTGAAGTCGGATTCCGGAGTAATATCTTTAAGGGCGTATGTTTCACTAATGGCTCTGTCGATAATTGCATCTTCCTCTGGGGTTAGACCGCCAAACATAATTCGAAACATTCCAACTAGGTTTATAATGTTGCTACGTAGAACATCAGATGGTGACTCATCTTCTCTGGGTGAGGGTAAGTCAAAAGGATTGATGTGACTGGTAGAGTTAAGAGAAATATCAAAGTTTTTACCATTTACCGCTTCAGATAGATACTGATATTCCTTTTCTGGGTCAATAACAATCACATCAATATCAAACATTAACGAACGGAGTATCTCAAGTTTTGTGGCATAGCTTTTTCCAGAACCAGACTTGGCGAAAGTGACCGAGTTGTAGTTATCAAGCGAATAGCGGTCAAATAAAACCAAGCTGTTGTTGTGTCGATTAATTCCATATAAAATTCCTTTATCAGAGGTTAAGTCAAAAGATACAAAAGGAAAAATACTTGATAGTGGAGAGGAGTTAAGTTTAGAGTGGATCATCAACTCATCATCGGCTGTTGGTAATATACTTTTATATCCTTGTTCTTGCTGAAACAAAGCTGGTTTAATATAAACGAGTTTAGATTCAAGAACAGATTTAATCTCGGTTTCAAGTTTGTTTAATTCTTCTTCTGAGTCCCCGTAAACCGTAATATAAACACCAACGTCGAAAAGCTTTTCCTGGGCTTGTTGTAAATTATCACGCAATGACTCAAGATCTTGATAAGCAGTATCAAGCATAGGATCACGAACAAGTCCTTTG
>CAZLLX010000012.1:0-10469 GCA_964560805.1 uncultured Candidatus Saccharibacteria bacterium
AAAAGGTAAGTTCACCAGCTAGAAATTTTTTAGCTTTTTCATTTAAAGCTTCGGCATCTGCAAGTATTTTTAAAGACTTTTCGCGGTCAAGAGCCACATCACTAGCCAACTTCATATAATGGTCTATTTCTGAAGGTTTTTTATAACTACGGGCGTTATTTACTGGATACTCTAAATACAACCCGCACGAAAGCTTCATTCCAACTAGTTCTTTCATTAAATCAGAACGGTACCATTCGTGCCAAATTGAAGCTTCAAATAAATTGAATGGTCTGGTCAGATAATATTTCCAATCATTTTTATTGATAACAATACTCATTTTACTAATTAATTATTTTCTTAATTGCATTTAACGCCTCTGGTAAAGTAATAAATCCAGCCGAACCATTAAGGTGTTTGCCGTTTGGAATAACAATCAGTTCCCCACCAAGATTCGAGGAAATCTCCTCGCCCTCAACTAATGGAACAAGCGAATCGTCATCGCCATGAATTACAAAGATCTTACCAGCTCTTTCCTTGATTTTTAACCACTCAAATTTTTTATCAAGAAAACCAGATATTTTTTTATTTTTATTTAAACGACAAGAGGCACTGACAATCACAGAGCCGATGATATTTTTTGGATTATGTTTTTCTAAATAACGTAGAATTGTTGTACCGCCCAAAGAGTGACCAACTAAAACTATTTCGTCTTCAATATTTTTTTTAATATATTTATGTAGTTCCTTTAACCAAGCACTTTGTTTTGGCTGATTGGGATTAGGCATCAACAGCGAAAAAACACAAATTTCATCCTTGGCCAATTCGCTCATTAAATATGGTCGCCAACCACCATTTGGTGTACCCTCAAACCCATGAATTAAAAAAACTTTTTTCATAAATTAAAATTAGACTATATACATGTACCAAAGATGCTCGATGAAGGAACCGCGAATTTGTTCAGGGTCAAAAGTGTCATTTTTTAATTTTTCTTCCAAAAGCTCAATCTCTTTGGCTAAAACTTCTGGTTTAACATCTGATAGTAGAGTGGTAAGTGTTTCATCATCATATGAACCACCAAGTAATCTAAAAAGTTTATCTTTATTTAGTGAATTTAGGTCAGGATTTTCGCCTGAGGGTAATTCTGTAATCATTTTTTTATTATATCAATGTTATTATTTTACTCCAAACATAAATCGAGATTAACCCAAGAGTTTAGCGGATCAAATACCAAACTAATAAAACCAGGCCTCCCCACCAGCCAAGATCAGAAAAGATTAAACTGATGGCAATTTTTGTTTGGAGTGAAGGTGGTAAAAGTTCGGTTTGCTTTCCCTCTTTTTCTCGTTTCAGTAAAAAAGGACTAACGTAAAACGATAAAAATATTCCATTTAAAATTAAAACGATAGCAATTATTGCATGATAAAGTGGAATACCAGTAAATGGTTCGTTTCGATACAGAATCAGACCACCAATTATCGCCAAGGTAATTCCAAACCAGATTAGTGGTTTAGTCACCTTATGCGTTCGAATCGTGGCCTCCGTCCAATATGACGATTTTCGACCTAGAAAACCGTGAATATCAATTACATTTACGGCACCCAAGCCAATAATAAACCCAGCAAGAAAAATAAATAGTCCAATAAAATTTAAGATCATTTTTTATTTAAGTGAATTAGAATATCATACCCCTTCATAATCTCATTATCTTTTTCTAAACCAAAGTTATCCTTAGCAAATTCAAACATTTCTGACTGTATTTTTTCAGCGTCCCCGTCTTTAACCACTTTTTCTATCTCAATAAAATCACCGAGATTTTTTACTTGATCTAATGTAATCGTGTAATCATTTAAAACACATTTACGACGAGTTTTCTCTACTGTTACCCCTTCGCGATAATTAAAAAGATTCATTATTCCCCGTAGTTCTTCTTCACTATTAATTTCAAGCTCGTGTTCAATACAATCCATCTCGTTTTGAATGGGTTTTTTTACAGTAAAAATTAATGGCTTGCCTTTTTGAATTCTTAATCTGGGATACAACCAGTCACCACCATTTGATTCAAACCACTTAATATCGTTTATGTGCACAAAATTTATGTCTTTTTGTGTCGTTGGTTCTGATATCTTGCAACCAAGTGAAATCAGTTTTTTTGTAACTTCTTCCAAATTTGGAGCTTTTAATTTTATTTCAATTTCTCGCATTATTTAATAACTATACCATATTATTATAAAACATTTTCATATAAAAGAATTGACCGCCTCACAAGCAGTCAATTACTTTGCTTGAAGGGCGGCCATTTTAATCGGGACGCACTGTTACTCTCGCGAGTTGCGTTTTGCCTGATTCAAAAGAGCAATCAGCTTATCCCTCAGCACGGTCTTGGAAACACATTTCAGCGCCAGTTGTCGCATCGCTTTTGCGTTTCCGCCGTCAAGAACGAGGAGGGCTAGTTCGCGCGTCGGCGCCCTTTCCCTGAGCTGAGGTCGAATCATTCTCCAGATTTTCCGGTTGCGAACCACCCTCCAGCCCAGAGCCATCAGCTGATCACCAGTTACGTCCTGGTGTACAACCAGCTGTGGTGCATCAAGAGTCTCCGCAAGTGTGTCCCTGATTTTCCTTAGCAGCTCATCGACACAGACACAATCACCAAGATTCCACTTCATTTTTTTTCCTTTCAGGTGAGATTCTCTTCCCTTGTTTATATTAACACACCAGGAATGATTTGTAAATATAATAAGTTAAATTCCACCCTTAAGGCCCTTGAGGGTGAATTGCGAATATTTACAATTAAATAAAATCTTTTGGCTCCCCTTCGTGGACAAGTTTAGAACCCTTAACTGGACTAGTATCAAACAAGAACTTCAATTTAGTGGGATAATGAGTCTATTCCCAGCTTACTAAGCCGAGGGTATTATCTTAGTAACTCTTACAAGAACAGCTCCTTTGGCGGGTAGTTCATCATTCTCTGACAGTCCTTTGATAAAATCTAACCATTTTCCAGAAGATAAGTATTCGGCCTCGCCAATAAGCTTGTAGCCTTTCATTTCTTTATCCCAGACAAGCACACAAACATTCTTATTGTTCTGAATATCTTTTGGGGTTTGGTTCATATAGTTATCAGTGATAATCAGCTCCATATCAGATATTACTTTTACATACGCCACGCCAATAGCGTTAGGATTACCATCCTTCATTACGGTTGATAATGATACTGGGTTTTCTTCTATTGTTTTCTTAATAGTGAGAAGATTCATAAAAATTAAGCTGTTATTTGAAAATTCTGACCATTTATATCCTTTGCCTCGTCCGAAGCTAGGAAAAGCACCTTTTCAGCCACTTTCTCTGGTTCAACTAGTTTGCCTTGGGCTTCTACCTCCTCCTTTGGGGCTCTAAGCCAATAACCAGCTCTAACAGCACTTGGTGATATGGCGTTAGCCCTACCGAAAGGTGCTAGAAGTTTGGCATAAGCTTGAGTAATATTTACGACGCCAGCTTTTGAAGCCCCATAAGAAAGGGACTCAAACTGGCCATCGGTGGAATATCGGGAGGCAATATTTATCATTATTCCACTTTTTTGCTTTTGAAATACCTCAATTACATATTTAGAAATATTCATTACGGAAACTAGGTTTTGCTGTAACGATTTTACCCAAATATCAGCTGAGCCGTTCCACTCATCACCATCAATATATCGTCCAGCGTTATTTACCAAGACATCTATCTTGCCGAAGGTTTTGATTGTTTGGCTCACTACATTCTTGGCTTCTTTTTCACTTATCAAATCAGCTTGAACGGCTAAGGCTTTCTGACCAAGATTTTCTATCTCTTTTGTTACTTCATCTGCCCCAGCTTTATTACTTTTATAAGTAAAAGCTATATTTGCACCGTTTTTAGCAAACATTAAAGCTGTTGCCTTACCAATTCCGCTTGAACCACCTGTGATTAAAATTGTTTTCATATTTTATTTTGCATAATCTTCCATTTCCCCAACGGCTAGAGACTCAACTTCTGGAAGAAGTCTTATTTTATAATTTATCCATTTATAATCTAAGGCCTCAGATTCTTTCTTTTCAGTAATTTCATAACCATATTCGGTAATTAAAGCCTCTAATACCTCAAAATCTCTGTCAGGGTTTTCGGTATCTCTGCTTTGTAAATTGGCGTGAGAAAAAGTTATTTGACCATTTTCACTCAAAAAATCCCTAGCCTCAACGAGTAATCTTTTATGGAGTGTAAAATCTGGGTCATAAAGAGCACCTGTAATGTCTGATTCTTGTTCTGGTTTGAAATTAACGATAGGCAGGTTCGCAATAATTAAGTCATATTTCTTTTTTGGCAGAGCTGAGAATAAATCTCCTTTATAGATAGAGATTTCATTCCCTAGATTATTTAATTCAACATTATGTTCTGTGCATTCCACCGCTACCGAGCTTATATCCGTGGCATCCACGTGAATTGCCCCAGCTAATATGGCCACAATAGATTCAATACCACTTCCAGAACCAATGTCAGCTACTTCTAGACCTTTTAGATTACCAAAAGCCTCAAATAATGAACGAGAACTGACGCTGTAGTCTGATTTAGGTGGAAAAACTTCTGGGTAAACGTCAATCGGGATTACTCTATCACCGACCTTAACTTCTACACGATAAACACCCTCCTTTCCTTTCTTGAGAACATCTTCAACAAAAGACTGCGTGAGTTTAGGATTTATCTTTTCACTGTTCATTTTATTCCTTAAGACCAAAAGGGTTATAGCTTATACCTCGGTCGTAAACATCAATACCCTCAGCGTGTTTAAGTTTTCTGACAATGTAGTAAGTTACTGGAGTCAAAATTACCTCGTATAAAACTTTTCCAAAATACTGAACAGCAACCATTATAAGCAATACGTTTGTAGGAACAGTCATAGCAAAGGCTAAAACCGTAAATAAAACACTATCTACCAATTGACCAACTACTGTTGAGCCGATAGTTCTTGTCCAAAGATGTTTGCCTTCAGTAAATATTTTCATCTTTGACATTACATAAGAGTTTGTAAACTCACCACAGAAGTAAGCAATCATTGAAGCGATAACAATTCGTGGAACATAACCAAGGATGACCTCGTAAGCCCCTTGATTTGGCCAAACGCTAGCTGATGGCATTACTTGAACCAGCCAGTAACAGAAGACCATTAGGATTTGAGTAAAGAAACCAGCCCAAATTATTTTCCTAGTGGCTTTGTAGCCGTAAACTTCTGTAAGGATGTCTCCAAAGATATAGCTGATTGGAAAGATAAGGAAGGCTCCAGTAAAAACAAGAGAACCCAGACCAATTAACTTGACTGCTACAGTGTTTGAAATCATTAAAATTGCGACAAAGGCGACTGCAATATAAAAATAGTATTTGCTATTCTTGATTATCTCGCTTGTGGGTTCTGTTTGCATATAATTTTCATTAGCTAATAATGTGCTAAATATAGCACTTTATTAAAATTTTATAAAGATTTTCCACTCAACAAAAAACTCCCCGCAGGGAGTTCTTTGTTAGGGTAACCAGTTACTTGATGAGCAACCGTTATCAATCCGTAAACTCATTTTTCACCTCCCGAAGGCTCTTGGTAGACCCATAAGCCAGTTATCGCTTTTCACCGCCCCCTCTGTCCTTGCGGACAAATCCACCGCACAATGGCGGATGACGAGTCTTAATTCACGATAACCGTCTCCAATCAAAGACTGAAGAATACCAACTCTCGCTACCCTGTGGGTATTGTAGCAGATTTAATGCTTATTTAGTATTTTTATCTACTTAATGGGGTGTTGATAACCTAAGTTTTAATTACGAGCAAAGACTGTTATAATATCCATACAAGTCCAAGGCACCCCGAAAAGTAAGGATTTATCCTTACTCTCCCTCAAGGGATAGGGGTGCATTACTAAGGATATATATGACAAAAAGCATCAAGAGTATCAAGACCAAATTCAGACTCTTGAAATTGAAATGTCAGAACACAGAAAAGCAGACTCGGATTACCAAACAACCGTTGCTACAGTGCTTTCTGTAGCAAGAAGGGCTAAGGCTATCTTCAGTGAAAGTTCTGATATAGCAGGAAAAAGGCAATTCTTGAATACCTTACTTCAGAACCCGACCGTAAACGGAAAAAAGCTATGTTTTTCAATAGCTTCTCCGTTCAATCTAGTATTAGAACTAGCTGATAGTCCTAACTGGCTCCGGCGGCTGGATTCGAACCAGCGACCAATCGCTTAACAGGCGACTGCGCTACCACTGCGCCACACCGGAATAAAACGATTATAGCAAGTATTTTTAGAAAAATAAAGGGGTATTAATATTTGTGAAGTGTTTTGTGATATAATTTAGTTATTACAATATTAATTTAAAAATATATGGGACTATTTGATATTTTGTTCGGTAATAGCGGCTCAAGTAAACCAAAAGTGACAAAGGAGGAATTTAAAAAAGTTCGTGGTGATTTATCTGTTCATGGTTTTACTGAACACGAACGAGATCGTGTGGAAGAAATTTTTTCTGGCGATTTGTATGAACATGTTAATTCAAGCACGCCGAAAGGTATTGATGAGCAAGAAATAACTGACCGTATCGCCTGGCTACGCTCCAACAAAGACAAACATCCTTTTTCTGATCAGAAAATCACTATTATAGAAAATACTTTAAGAAAATACTTAAAGAGATACTAGATACTTTTTGTTAGACGAATCGTTTCCTGAACTATTTCCTTCATTTCATCCGTTTTAATTACCAAGATTTTTACTTTGGAATCAACGCTTTGAATCTCTGCCTCAACTGAATCAGTTTTATTATTCAAATCTTGATCAAGTTTGATACCAAGGAAATCCAAGCCCAAGCAAATCCGCGCGCGCATTGGCAATGATCTTTCCCCGACCGTACCAGCAAAAACCAAAGTATCAATTCCACCGAGACTAACAGCGGCCTGGCCAATCAATTTTCGGGCGCGATAAGCATAAGAATCCAAAGCCAGTTTTGAACTAAAATCCCCCATTGCTTCATATTTCAAAAGTTCGCGAATATCGTCGCTTTTATTATTACTTAAGCCAAGTAAACCACATTTTGTATTGAAATAATTTAATAATTTGTCACCATGTAAACCAAGCTTGTCGCTTAGATAAGAGACCGCCCCTGGATCAATAGTTCCCACCCGAGTGGCCATAATCAAACCATCAACCGGTGTAAAACCCATGGAATTATCAATACTTTTACCACGCAATACTGCGGTAATTGAAGCCCCACCACCTAAATGACAAACCACCACTCGTTCAGGTAAAATCCCATTATTTTTTTCAGCCAGTTTATCAATCACTGATTGAACCGATAATCCGTGGTACCCAAATTTATACAATTCGTATTTTCGGCTGACTTCGATTGGCAAAGCATAATATTTAGCTGTTTCTGGCATACCACGATGATAAACCGAGTCTGAAACTCCTACCACCAAGGTTTTTGGCAAAACTTTTTTGGCGAATTTTAATTCTTTAATCACGGAAGATAAGTGAAGTGGCGCTTTTTCTAAAGCTTTCTTTAAATTCTTTTCGTAAGTTCGATCAATAATTCTGTTTTCCTGGAAGAAAACACCAGGTGCCACAATTCGCACGCCCATGGCCTTGATTTCATTTTTATCAGTAATCAATTTATTTTCCAGTAACCTGGAAACGGTAAAATCAACTGATCGTTCAAAGTTCTTTTCGGTAATTTCCAAATCGTGTTTAGTTTCCCCTATTTTTTCATGAGCAACATATTTATCTTCCACCATTTCAAAATGGAGAAAATAAAGTATTTTTTCATCTTCATACAAAGCGTGTTTGTGCGAAGCGCTGCCACTGTTTAAAATTAAATATTTCATATATTTTTATATATCTTTAGCATTGGCAACAACATACCAATACAGATCACCAGACGAATTTTCTTTTAGAGCTACATAATATGTTTCAATTCGATCGCTTTTTTTAAACGACACAGAACACATCGCGTCACGTCCATAACCACAATCACCGATTTCGGGAAAATTACCGATTCCAGCCGAAGAAGGATTATCTGAATTTACTACTTCAAAACCCTGGTGTAGCATCTCATTCTTTAAATCAATGTAAGACGTGGTTTGATCCTCCTGACTATATGAATTAAGAATAAGCGTTAATCCCAAAAATATAATAATGAGCAAAAAGATTGCAGCAAATTGTTTTAAATATTTTTCCATTGCCAATTTAAAATTTCATCAGGATCATCGCCTTTTTCTAAAATATAAGTTTTATGATCTTGAATTTTTTGTTGATATTTTTTAATTAATTGCTCGGCTTTTGATTTTTCAACGACTCCGTTTAAAGCAGTTTTCTGCACGGCTTCAATAAATAAAGAATAACGATCAGTTTTATTTCGAATGTGTAAATCAAGCGGAGTGGTGGTAGAACCACTTTCTAAATAACCATGAACCGAAATTCGATTAAGCTTGTTTACAAAATTGAACAAAGTTTTCTCCAAAGTATCTGGATAGCCGTGAAAATTGAAGATAACCGGCTTATCTTTGGTGAAATATTTCTCAAATTTCTCTTCAGTGATGGCAGTGTCTTTACCAATCGTGTTTGGGGAAACCTCAACCACATTCACAAAGCGAGTTTTAATTTCTGGTGCTTCTTGCTTGATTAAATCAATCGCCGCTAATACCTCTTTAACTAAATACTGACCACTGGCCCCAAAAACAACATCTGGATTTTCATCACTCGCCATTGGCCAAACCGATAAACCTTCAGCCACTTCTTTCCTCGCCTGGTCCAAAGTGAGCCAGACTGGTTCAATGGTTTTTTCTATTACCAACACATTTATTTCATTTTTAGATTTTAAACATTTTTCCATTAGCACCAAAGCTTCGTTTGCATCAGCTGGGAAATACACATTAATAAAATCGTGTTTCTTGCTTAAAAGATTATCAATAAAGCCAGGATTCTGATGAGAAAATCCATTATGTTCTTGTCGCCAACCGGTTGAGCTTAAAATATAATTGGCGGATGGAATATCCCCGCGCCAAGTTGTTTGACGCGCAACTTTCAAAAACTTGGTAAATTGATCCACCATACTGGTGACCACTGGTGCAAAAGCTTCGTAGGTTGGAAAGACTGCAAAACGACCCGTGAGGGTATAACCCTGAAGTAAACCTTGCAAGCTTTGTTCAGACAACATTTCAATAATTCGGCCATCGCGAGACATATCTTTGTCCCACTCTTCCATCGGACCAACAAAAGAACGAGTGGTATTTTTAAACATATCTTGCAAGCGGTTAGAATAAGTTTCATCTGGTGAGAATAATCGGAAATTTCTTTTATCTTGATTGAGCTTAACTACTTCGGACAGTAATTCGCCCACTTTTTTCATCGCACCCTGATTAATTTCTCCGGCTTTATTAATAGCTACCGCTAAACTTTCTAATTTCGGTAAAATCAAATCTTTATCCGTACTACCCTTTTTCAAACCAAGGGCTTTTTGGTTATTACCCATTCGCAAATCTGATTTTGGAATATTAGCCAAAATATCTGATGAAAAACCAGTAGCTGATGAATACAATTCTTCAAATTTATAAGACTTGAGCCATTTTTCTACCATCTTTAATTCTTCTTTATCGGTCTTGGCTTCCTTGCCCACCACCTGATGAGAAAAATGATTACCTTCAATCTTTTCCCCTTTCAAAGTTTTTGGACCGGTCCAACCTTTTGGAGTTTTTAAAATGATCATTGGAAAACGGTAAAAATCGTCCAACTTATTTGTTTGATTTTTGGCTGAAATCTTAATTTCACGAATTTTGGTATAAGCCAAATCCAAAGCTTGAATCATTTTTTCATACACTTTATCTCCCTTGCCTTCAACAATAATCGGTTCGTAACCATAACCCTTAAACAAATTTTTTAAATCAGTATTTTTCATTCGACCAAAAATGGTTGGTCCAGAAATTTTGTAACCGTTCAAATGAAGGATTGGCAAAACAACGCCGTTTGTAGCGGGATCAATAAATTTGCTTAAGTGCCAAGCGGTGGCTAAGGCCCCAGTTTCCGCTTCACCATCACCGACCAAGGTTGGTACGATTAAATTTGGATTATCCAAAACCGCACCAAAGGCAGTAGATAATGAATAACCCAGTTCCCCACCTTCCAAAATGACACCAGGAGTCATTGGGCTTGAATGGCTGGGAAAACCATATGGCCAAGAAAAGTTTTTAGAAATATAAGCAATACCACTTTCGTTAACAGTGGCGTCTTTATAGTATTGACCCAAAGTTCCCTCAAGAAAAACATTCGATTGAATTGCGGGAAAACCGTGACCAGGGCCGACGACTAAAAGCATTTCAGCGCCAGTTTTAATAATCAAATTATTTAAACAAGCATAAACAAAATTAATCCCTGGGCAAGTGCCCCAGTGGCCAAGCAAGCGAGATTTTATATGATCAAATTTTAATTTATCTTGTA
>CAZLLX010000013.1:0-7460 GCA_964560805.1 uncultured Candidatus Saccharibacteria bacterium
TCCAAAAATCTTTAGAGAAAGAATCACCAAAAGGTGAGTATGTTTTCTATGATGGCCCACCTTTTGCCACCGGTTTGCCTCACTATGGTCATATCTTGGCTGGGACAATGAAAGATTTTGTTGGTCGTTATCAAACCATGCTCGGTAAACACGTGCCTCGCCGTTGGGGTTGGGATTGTCATGGTTTGCCAGTGGAAAACATTGTTGAGAAAGAACTTGGTTTGAAAAGCCGAAAAGATATTGAGGATTTTGGTATTGAAAAATTCAACGACATGGCCAGAAAAAGCGTGATGACCTATGTGGATGATTGGCGAAAAATTGTGCCCAGAATGGGTCGTTTTGTGGATATGGAGAATGATTATAAAACCATGGATGCTTCATTTACCGAAAGTGTTTGGTGGGTTTTTAATCAGTTAAATAAAAAAGGTTTCGTCTATGAAGGTTTCAAATCAATGCACCTTTGTCCACGTTGTGAAACCACTCTTTCAAATTTCGAGGTTAATCAGGGTTACAAAGACATCACCGATATTTCAGTTTATGTAAAGTTTGCGGTGGTGGGTGAGAGCAACACTTATTTCTTGGCTTGGACTACTACTCCTTGGACTTTGCCTGGCAATGTGGCCTTGGCAGTTGGACCTGAAATTGATTATGTAAAAATAAAAATGATGCCAGCTGGCGATCACTTTATTTTGGCTAAATCAAGATTGTCAGTAATTAAAGAAAACTATGCTGTTGTCGAAGAATTCAAGGGTTCTACTTTGCTTGGTAAAAGTTATAAACCAGTTTTTGATTACTATAATAATCCTAAAACCAAAAATATTGAAAGTGGTTTTAAGGTTTACGGTGCAGATTTTGTGACCACCGAAGATGGTACGGGTATTGTGCATATCGCCCCGGCTTTTGGTGAGGATGATATGACTTTGGGTAAAGTAAACAATTTACCATTCATTCAGCATGTTGGAACCGATGGGAAATTTAAGCCAGAAGTAAAAGATTTTGTGGGGCAATTTGTAAAACCAAAAGCCGAAGAAAAAGATGGTCATCAAAAAGCTGATATTGAAATAATTAAATATTTGGCGGGCAAGGGAAGCTTGTTCGCTAAAGAAAAAATTGTTCACTCTTATCCACACTGTTGGCGTTGTGACACTCCACTTTTGAATTATGCTTCATCGTCTTGGTTTGTTGAAGTAACCAAATTCCGTGATGATTTGGTAAAAGCTAATAAAAAAATCACTTGGGTTCCGGCGGATATTCGCGATGGTCGTTTTGGTAAATGGCTTGAAGGTGCGCGTGATTGGGCAATTTCTCGCTCACGTTTTTGGGGCGCACCGTTGCCTGTTTGGAAATGTAATAAATGTGAAGCCAAAGAATTTATTGGCTCAGTCGAAGATATCAAAAAGAAAACGGTTGGCCGAAATAAAATTTATATCGCCCGACATGGACAGGCCGAAAACAACGTTTTGGGTATTATCAGTTCTGATCCAAAGAAACCTCATCATTTGACACCAGTTGGACAAGAACAAGCTAAAGAGCTAGCTCAAAAATTAATTGAAAAGAAAATTGATTTAATTTATGTTTCACCGTTTGTGCGAACTCAGGAAACTGCTAAAATTGTCGCAGAAAAACTTGGTTTATCGGCTGATAAAATAATTACTGATATTCGTTTACATGAAGTTTACACCGGAACCCTTGATGGTAAATCAAACGCTGAATACCAAAAGTTTTTCGGTTCACGCGAAGAAAAATTTGATAAAACTCCTGAGGGCGGGGAAAATCATACGGATGCTAAAAAGCGTATGACCGAATGTCTGTATGATATCAACCAAAAGAATCAGGGTAAAAATATTTTAATTATTTCTCATAATACTCCATTATGGTTGATGGTGTCTGGTTCACTTGGTTTAACTCCGCATCAGGCTGTAGAGCTTCGTCGTGAAAGACAGGATTTTATCAAGAACGCCGAGTTTATGGAATTAAACTTTGCGCCAATTCCGCATAATCGTAATTACGAGCTTGATTTACATCGTCCGTTTATTGATAGTGTAACTTTCCCATGTGCCTGCGGTGGGGAAATGAAACGAATTCCAGATGTGTTCGATTGTTGGTTTGAATCTGGTTCCATGCCTTATGGTCAGAATCATTATCCATTTGAAAATTTGGATAAGTTTAATCCGCAAGCCAATGCTTTAGGCAAGTTTTTGCCATTCCTAAATAAATCAATTGGTTTCCCGGCTGAATTTATTGGTGAAGGTTTGGATCAAACTCGTGGCTGGTTTTACACCATGCTAGTTTTGTCTGTCGGTGTGTTTGGTACTTCATCATTCAAAAATGTGGTGGTAAATGGTTTAGCTTTGGCGGCTGATGGTAAAAAGATGTCCAAGAGCCTAAAGAATTATCCTGATCCAATGCTGGTAGTTCATAAATATGGCGCTGATGCTTTGCGTTATTATCTTCTGTCATCACCAATTGTGAAAGCCGAAGATTTATGTTTTATGGAATCAGGCGTTGATGAAGTTTTGAAAAAAGTTATTTCACGTTTAGACAATGTTTTGTCTTTCTATGAAATGTACACTGAAAATACTTCTGCGCCGGTGAAAAACTTTGTGCCAAAATCTGATAATGTTTTGGATCAATGGATGCTTGCTTTGTTAAATAAAACCATTATTGAGGTTACTAAATCTACTGATAAATATGAACTTGATCGTGCCACCAGACCAATTGCTGATTTGATTGATGATTTATCTACCTGGTATTTACGTCGTTCACGTGATCGCTTTAAATCGGCGGATGTTAAAGATAAAACTCAGGCAATTGAAACTACTCGTTATGTGTTAGAACAAATTTCTAAATTAACTGCTCCGTCAATGCCGTTTTATGCTGAAGAACTTTATCAAAAAGTGAAATCATTGGGCGGAAAGGAGAGTGTGCATTTGGACGAATGGCCAACCAGTTATCCCGTTAACGAAGGCGACACAAAATTATTGGCCGATATGACCGAGGTGCGAAAGATTGTTACTTTAGGTTTGGAGGCGCGTTCGAAATCAAATATTAAAGTACGCCAACCATTGGCTAAACTTTCAGTTAAAGTTGGTCAGGGAAATTTTGTTAATCAAAAAGACCAATTATTGGCTTTGATTTGTGATGAAATCAATGTAAAGGAAGTAGTATTTGCCGAAGTAGTCAATTCAGTTGAGCTTGATTTAAATATTACTCCAGAATTAAAAGCCGAGGGACAAGTGCGAGAATTAATTCGCGCTATTCAGGAACTAAGAAAACAAGAAAAACTTAATCCGGGCGACGCTGTTTCACTCAAAGTTAAAACTGATAGGGTGGGTGAAAGTTTAATCAAGAAATTTGAATCAGAAATCAAGCGAATTACTATGATCAAAGCTTTCTCATTTGGTGAAGCTGATAATATGACTGAAATAAAAATTGATGAATTGGCTTTGGGTCTAAAAATCTTAAAATAAAATGTCGCACGCGATTTATAATACTGAGGGTATTATTCTAAAAAGCGTAAATATTGGCGAGGCTAATAAATTGTATTTTATTTTAACCAAAGATTTGGGCTTGATTCGAGCCACCGCGCAGGGTGTTCGATTACTTAAATCTAAACTTCGTTACGGTTTGATGGATTATTCAGTGGGGCATTTTGCTTTAGTGCGTGGAAAAGAATTGTGGCGCTTAACTTCGGCTTTAAAAGAACAAGATTTGGCCAAATCAAAAGACTTTTTGTTGTGGGCGAGAATTTTTTCTTTGGTTCTACGCCTAATTCAGGGTGAAGAATATAATGATAAAATTTATCAAGTAATTAAAGAGGGAATTGGTTTTCTGAGTTCGCTACCCTCTGATCTGGAAGCAAAAAAACGAAATGAAATCGTTTTAAATTTTGAATGTATTTTAGCTTTAAGAATTTTGTCCAACTTGGGTTATTTAGGTAATTTAGGCGATTTCAATCAGTTTGTTGAATCACCATATTTCACGACTGAACTTATTGATAAAATGTCTGCCCTCAAAACCCAGGCAATTTTGGAAATAAATAAGTCACTCAAAGAAACGCATCTGTAAAAAATGTGTTATAATTTACCTTAGTATGTTTGATGATCCAAAAAGCAAAATAAATCAATTGGAAAAGGTGCTTGACGCTAGGGAAGACAAGGTAACCAAACGTTTTAAACGTCACGATTTACACGAACATGAATCAAACGTTCCGTCCGATTGGGATAATTCGGATTTAGAGAATGGAATTAATTTATCTAAACCAATAGTTGGAGCGGAAGTTGTAAAAACATCACCAACGTTTTCTGGAATGACTGAGACTTTGGAAACAGAAATGCCTCAAAAGCCAAAATGGCCAATGAAAGTTTTGATTGGCTCTGCCATCTTCTTTGGCCTAGCAATATTGGCCGTCTTGTATAAACTTTTCTTTGGTGGAATTGTGGTCTCGGCAGACAATATTGATATTGGAGTACGGGCGCCAGTTTCGATTGGGGGAGGCGATACTTTACCTCTAGAGATAGAGATTACTAATTATAATAATGTATCATTGCTTGGGCTTGATTTGGGAATAACTTATCCAGCTGGCACCATGCAATCAGATAATATCTCGGTTCCCTTAAAACGTGAGCAGATTTTTATCGGCGATTTGGCGTCTGGTAAGAGTATTAGAAAAAATTTGAAAGTTGTAATGTACGGCTCAGAAAACGAAAGAAAAAATATTGAGCTAGCATTAGAATACAAAGTTACTGGTTCTAATTCTTTGTTCAATAAAAAGAAAATCGTCCCGGTTTTAATTTCTACAGCCCCAGTTAGTTTGGTGGTTACCGCCCCAAAAAGCGTAAACACCAATCAGGTGGCCAGTTTCCAGGTTGATATTAATTCAAATTCAACCTCGGTTATTAAGAATCTAATTTTAAATGCCAGTTATCCATTCGGTTTTACTTTTCTTGGTTCTAATCCTCAGACTTATAACAAAAATAATGCTTGGCTGATCGGTGATTTGGCACCAGGTGAAAAAAGAACAATTAAATTTACTGGTTTACTTGCCGGCCAAGAGGGGGAAGAAAGAGGTTTTAATTTTAGTTTAGGTAATCAATCAAAGGCCGACGAGACATTGGTTGAAACTGCCTTTAATACCGCTTTCACTTCGCTCACGATCAGACGTCCTTTTGTTAGTGCCGATCTGTTTTTGGATAATTCTGATTCTAAAGAAGTAGTAACGGCCGCCGGCGAAAAGCTTGAAGGTGTAATTAAATGGAAAAATAATCTTCCTTATCAAGTTAATAATGTTTCTATTCTTGTAAAACTCAGTGGTAATGCTTTGAATAAAGCCGGGGTTCAGGCTGACGGCGGATTCTATCGATCGCAGGATGAAACAATTATTTTTGATAAAACCACCAGTCCGGTTTTTGCCAGTCTTGAACCTGGTCAGGAGGGTGAAAGTAAATTTCAACTAAAAAGTTTTTCTATAAATTCAAGCAGCGGTTCGATTTTAAGTAATCCATCAATTTCTATTGATATTTCTGTTCAGGGTAAAACTATTGCAACTAATGGTCAAATTGAAAATATTAGTTTTAATGATTATAGGAAAATTAAAGTCACGTCTGAACCAAGATTATTTGTTAAATCTTTGTACAATATTGGTCCTTTCACTAATACTGGCCCTATACCACCAAAAGCAGAAAAGGAGACAACTTATACGATAACCTGGACAGTCACAAATCCTTTAAACGCTTTAACCGGAGCCAAGATAACCACGACTTTACCTCCGTATGTAAAATGGTTAGACAAAGTAAGTCCTGGTCTGGAAAAAATATCTTTTGATTCAAATAATAATCAAGTTATTTGGAGTCTTGGTAATGTGCCGGCCGGTGCTGGTTCCACCTCGGTAGCTAAAGAAGTTTCATTCCAAATTTCGTTTATACCGAGTGTTTCCCAGATCGGTGAGGAAGTTAATTTAACTGGTGAGAGTCAATTAATTGCTAAAGACAGTTTTACTTCCGCCTTAATCACTAAAATTGTACCAGAAGCAACGACCTTGTTATCGACTGATCCGTACTTTAAGGATGGTCAGGAAAGAGTGCTTAAATAGTTGTTAAAATTTTTCTATTATATATACTTAAACCTATGAATGAAAATCAAATGGAAAAGCTAGTATCTCTTTGTAAACAAAGAGGTTTTGTCTATCAAGGTTCAGAAATTTATGGAGGTCTACCTGGTACTTACGATTATGGTCATTATGGTACTCTTTTAAAAGATAATATTCGCCAAGCTTGGCTCAAGCATATGGTTCAATATCGTGATGATGTCTACTGTCTCGATAGTGCCATTTTTATGCATCCACAGACCTGGGTAGCTTCTGGTCATGTCGGTAGTTTTGATGACCCACAGATTGATTGTCGAGCTTGTAAGAATCGTATGCGGGCTGATCATGTCCTAGAATCTTTTGGTATTTCAGCTGACAAAGCTACTATTGAATTTATAAATAGCGAGCTTGATGAGATTCGAGCAACAAAGAAATTGAAATGTACTAACTGTGGTTCGACGGATCTTACTTCTGCTCGGCGTTTTTCTTTGATGGTTAAATCTAACCTAGGTTCACCGGTTGATATATTAAGTGAGGAAAATGTAATTTATCTTCGACCAGAAACCTGTGGTGGTATTTATCTTGAGTATAAAAATACAGTTGATTCTCTTCATCCTAAATTACCATTTGGTATTGCTCAAGTGGGTAAAGCTTTCCGTAATGAGATTGCGGCTCGTCAATTTATCTTTAGAACTCGTGAGTTTGAGCAAATGGAAATGCAATATTTTCTTCATCCAAAAGATATGGAGAAAAGTTATGAGATGTGGAAAGAACTTCGCTTTAATTGGTACCTAAGTTACGGTATCAGTAAAGAATCTTTGAGGTGGTATAGGCATGAGAAACTAGCTCACTATGCTTCACAAGCCTATGACATCGAGTATGACTACAAGTGTCTCGGCGGTTTTAAAGAGCTCGAAGGTATTCACGCTCGTGGTAATTGGGATTTATCTCAACACTCAAAATTTTCGGGAGTTGATTTAAGTTATTACGATGAAGAGACAAAAGAAAGATTCATCCCTCATATTATGGAGACATCGGTTGGTCTTGGTCGAATGTTTTTGATGTTCTTAGATCACGCTTATACTGAAGATGAAATCGGGGGAGAGAAAAGAGTTTTTTTGAAATTACCAAAAGAATTGGCACCAGTTAAGGTGGCGGTGTTTCCTTTGCTTAAAAATAAACCAGCTTTAGTGGAAAAGGCTCGTGAATTATACAAGATATTACAAAAAGAATTTTCTACAGAGTTTGATGGTAATGGTAATATCGGTAAGCGTTATCGTCGACAAGATGAAATTGGCACACCCTATTGTGTAACTGTGGATTTCGACACCATTGAAAAAGACAATACTGTCACTGTTCGTGATCGCGATACCGG
>CAZLLX010000013.1:7560-10339 GCA_964560805.1 uncultured Candidatus Saccharibacteria bacterium
GTACCAATGCCTGGCAGTCCAACTGTGACGGTTTTTGTGTTGGTAGAAGCCGGTTCGAAATATGAAAAGAAGGAAGAGAATGGAATTTCTCATTTTCTAGAACATATGTGTTTTAAGGGTACAACCAAGCGTCCTGGTAGTTCAGATATTAGTACTGAACTTGATGCAATTGGTGCTTCCTACAATGCTTTTACTAGTTCTGAATATACTGGTTATTATGCCAAAGCGCAGTATGAACAGGTTGATAAAGTGCTTGATATCGTTTCTGATATGTATTTAAATCCGACTTTGCCACAAATTGAAATCGACAAAGAAAAGGGGGTAATTATTGAAGAAATCAATATGTATGAGGATCTGCCTCAGCGAAAAGTTCAAGACGTTTTTGGAGCTCTACTTTATGGTGATCAACCCGCTGGTCGCACCGTGCTTGGTCCAAAAGAAAATATTAAAAGATTTTCACGAGAGGATTTTGTAAAATATCGTGACGCGCATTATGTAGCCGAAGCGACAACTGTAATCGTGGCTGGTAATTTTAGTGAAGCTAAAGTTTTAAGTTCAATCAAGAAGATTTTTAAAGAAGCTCCAACTAGAGAAAAAGCTGGTAAGGAAAAAATAAAAGAAGAACAAACAAAGCCAGAAATTTCTTTGTTTAAAAAAGATACCGATCAGGCCCACTTGGTTTTAGGTTTTAGAACTTTTGATTTGTATGATAAACGTAATCGAATTATGCAGGTTTTGCTTGGAGTTTTAGACGCGGGCATGAGTTCGCGCCTGTTTAAAAAACTTCGTGATGAAATGGGTGTTTGTTACTATGTAAGTGCTTATCATGACACTTTAACAGACCACGGTGTATTGCAAGTTAACGCCGGGGTAGATATGAAAAGAATCAGGGAAGTGGTGGTGGTTATTCTTGATGAATTACGAAAACTAAAACTGGAATTAGTTGGCCCTGAGGAATTGAATCGAACAAAAAACAACCTAATTGGATCAATGTTTTTGGGTTTGGAGACTTCTAATTCGTTGGCTAATTTTTATGGCTTTCAGGAAATTGTTCGGGATGAAATTAAGACTCCAGAAATGATTAAAGCCGAAATTGAATCAGTAACTGCTGAAGAAATAAAAGAATTAGCTAATCAAATTTTTGTTAATGAAGGTTTAAACTTGGCGGTAATTGGAAGATTTGAAGACAAGCACGAGTTTGAGGACGTCCTTAAAATATGATATCATCCCAATATGGGATTGCCTGATAATAAATACAGCATTACGATCTCCTCGGGAACAATAATTAAAAGCCTGGTGATTCTGGTAGTAGCTTTTGTGTTGTATAAAATGCTTGATTTGGTATTGGTGGTTTTAACCGCGGTCGTTATTGCTTCGGCTGTTGAGCCATTAATTGTTTGGTTCAGTAATAAAAAGATTAAACGATTACCAGCAGTCTTGATTACCTACGTTGTTGTTGTTTTAATTTTTTCAGGATTACTCTATTTCTTCGTGCCGCCAGTTTTAGAGGAGGCTTCAAACCTTTTAAATGATGCTCCAAAATACCTTGAAACCATAACACTTTGGAATCCGCTTAATGAAGCAGAAGGGGTAGTTAAAACATTGGCCATTCAAGGTTCAGACACCCCATCAGTTTTGGGTGACTTGGTAAATAAATTCAGAGATTTAACTTCAAATGTTTCAAGTAATCTGGTAAATATAATTAGTAATATCTTTGGAGGTGTATTTTCATTTGTCTTAATTTTTGTTTTATCATTTTATTTAGCGGTGCAAGAGGGCGGGGTAGAGAAATTTCTTAAAATAATTACGCCGATTAAAAATGAAGCTTACGTAATTGATTTGTGGAAACGCTCACAGAAAAAAATTGGCCACTGGATGCAGGGGCAAGTTCTTCTCGGTGTTCTGGTTGGTGTCTTGGTTTATCTAGGCCTAACTATTATTGGTGTTAAAAATGCTTTGATTCTGGCGGTGTTCGCTGGTGTCTTTGAAATTATTCCACTGTTCGGACCAGTTATTGCAGCCGTACCAGCTATTTTATTTGGTATTGCTGGTGGTGGTATTACCACAGGCTTTTTGGTCGCTGGTTTGTTTATTATTATTCAGCAATTTGAAAATCATCTAATTTATCCTTTAGTGGTAAAGAAGGTGGTGGGTGTGTCGCCAATTTTGGTGATCCTTGCCTTAATCATTGGTGCGAAACTTGCTGGTTTCCTTGGAATAATTTTGTCCGCCCCAATCACTTCAGTCCTTGTCGAATTTTTAGAAGATATGCAAAAAGAAAAAATCAATCATGCCTAAGAATTTTTATATTACGACCACACTGCCTTATGTAAATGCCGAGGCTCATATGGGGCATGCGATGGAATTCATTCGGGCAGATATTATTGCTCGATATCATAAATTGCTTGGTGACAATGTATTTTTTAATACTGGTACTGACGAGCATGGCATCAAGATTTATAAAAAAGCTCAAGAAAAAGGTCAGAGCCCGAAAGAATTTGTCGATTACTATGCTACCAAGTTTCGAGATTTACTTAATATCTTGAATGTTGAACCAACCAGCTTTGTTCGTACAACTGACGAGTATCATATTAAATCCGCACAGGCTTTTTGGCTAGAGTGTGATAAAAATGGTTATATTTATAAAAAAGCCTACAAGGTAAAATACTGTGTTGGTTGTGAATTAGAAAAAACGGATTCAGAATTGGTGAATGGAAAGTGTGCTGATCATCAAAATATGGAGCTTGAATTAATTGATGAAGAAAATTATTTCTTTAAA
>CAZLLX010000014.1:0-9352 GCA_964560805.1 uncultured Candidatus Saccharibacteria bacterium
ATCTGGTTTGATGTCTACTTTTAAAAAGATTTGGGTGGATGCCTGGTCGGCCCGAATGGAATACATTTTGAGTAACACGCTTTTGGCCTTACTGGAAACGCCTGGTACAACCTTGCTTAGTGTAAACAAAATGCTGGCTGACAAAGATTACCGAAAAGCAATAGTTAATAACATTAAAGACCCCTCAGTTAAGTCTTTCTGGGTAGATGAATTTGCAAAATATACAGATCGTTTTGCCGCTGAAGCCACTCCAGCTATTCAAAACAAAATTGGACAGTTTACGAATAATCCCCTAATTAGAAATATTGTTGGCCAGCCAAAATCATCATTTGATTTAAGAAAAATGATGGACGAGGGTAAAATATTAATTGTTAACCTTTCAAAGGGGCGGGTGGGTGAATCAAATGCCAATCTTTTGGGTTCAATGATGATTACTAAGATCTATTTGGCAGCGATGTCTCGTGCTGACGTTAGTGAGCGCGAATTACAAAAATTGCCTAATTTCTATTTGTATGTGGACGAATTTCAATCTTTTGCTAATGAAAGTTTTGCTGATATTTTGTCTGAGGCCCGAAAGTATAAATTGAACCTAACTATTGCTCATCAATACATAGAACAAATGTCTGAAGAAGTTCGAGCGGCGGTGTTCGGTAACGTTGGTACTATGATTACCTTCAGAGTAGGGGCTTTTGATGCTGAAGTTTTGGAAAAAGAATTTGCTCCAGAATTTACGGCTGAAGACTTAGTGAATTTGGGAATGTTTCAAATTTACTTGAAATTAATGATTGATGGTGCATCGTCAGAGCCATTTTCAGCCACCACCACTCCACCAATTAAAGAACCACCGATTTCTTATAGACAAGAGGTGATTGAAAGCTCGCGCCAGCTTTTTGGTATGCCACGTGAGGGTGTTGAAAAATATATTATGGATTGGCTTAATGAAAAACCGGTTGATAGTAAAAAAACTGATTCTGGCAAGTTATCTGAAAATCGCGCCAATAATATCGCTCCAAAACAAAGCAGTTCAGACCGAAGGGCCGATAGTCGTCCACTATCAGATAAACCAAAATATACCAGACGTCCTGATGGGCCATCCGCTCAGAGACCACCAGCCATACCGTTACCAGAATTTGACAGTGAAGATGATGATTTTATTCCGTTAAAAGAAGTTAAGAAACAGATTGAGACTGAAGCCAAAAATCCAATACCGCCTGTAAATGGCGACAAGAAGGGAATTGACGATAAAAGTCGCTCTGAATTAAAGGCGGTTTTAGAAAGATTAAATAGAAACAAAGCTCCAACCGAGCCAAAACCAGAAAGTCTAGTCAAAAAGGAATCTGTTGGTGGCCCAAAAGAAATACCCGAAGAAACCTTGAAAAAAGTCTTAAGTCTTGATAATAATTAATTTATGAAAGAAATATTAAAATATATTGTTTGGTCTGGATTAGCGGTAATTTTATTTTCACCACTATTTGTGTTCAGTGGCTTATTCTTTCCGTACATTACCAGCAAGGCTTTCGCCTTTAGAATTGCTGTAGAGATTATCTTTGGTTTGTGGTTGGTTTTGACCTTGGCCTACAAGGAATATCGGCCAAAATTTTCTGTCTTGTTGGTTTCATTTGCTTTGTTAACTTTGTTTTTGTTAATCTCTGATCTTTTGGCTCTAAATCCAGCCAAGGCAATTTGGAGTAACTTTGAAAGAATGGAAGGTTTTATGACCATAGTCCATCTTTTTGGTTATTTTGTCGTTTTGTCTTCGGTAATTGTTTCCGAAATTAATTGGTTGTGGTTATGGCGCGCAAATATCTTAGCTGCCGTAATTCTTGGCGTAAACGCTGTTACCGATAGTGGTGACGCACGATTCTCTGGTTGGCTTAATAATCCAATTTACCTCGGTTGTTATTTTCTGTTTGTTTTCTTCTTGTCATTAATTCTTTGGTATAAAGAATTTGATCATAAAAAAGATTTTTGGATCAAGGCCTCCACATTCATTTATTGGTTGGTGGCATTGTTTAGTTTATTTATTGTATATAGAACTTCGCGTGGAGTTTTGATTGGTTTATTTGGCGGAGTTTTCTTGTCGGCCATTTTAATTGCTGTGCTTGAGAAAAAAGATTGGCTTTTAAGAAAGGTATCGTTCGGAATTTTGGGTGGAGTTATTTTGTTGGTTGGTATATTTTTGGGTTTTAGACATAGTGACTTTGTCACAAATAATCCCACCCTTTCTCGTCTGGCCAATATTTCTTGGCAAAATACGAATGGACAGGCTAGACAATATGTTTGGCCGATTGCCATTGAGGGTTTCAAAGAGCATCCAGTTTTGGGTTGGGGACAGGAAGGATTTGTTTATGTGTTTAATAAATATTATGATCCTCGAATGTATAATCAAGAAACTTGGTTTGATCGAGCTCATAATACCCCCCTAGACTTTTTGATTGCTGGTGGTCTTTTGGGTCTTCTATCTTATTTGGCCTTATATTTTGGAGTATTATATTTGCTATGGTTTAGGAAAAATCATTTTAGTGTCTTGGAAAAATCACTTTGGACCGGGCTTTTGGCTGGTTATTTTTTCCAATCTTTGTTTGTTTTCGACAACTTAACCAGCTATTTGTTTTTCTTTACAGTTTTGGCTTATCTTCATTCTCGTTTGGCGACCCGAGAAATTAATTTCTTAACAAAAATCAAAGTTGATCATGAAATTATTCAATATGTTTATCTGCCCATTATCTTAGTTGTGGTTGGTGCCCTGGTCTATTTCGTAAATTATCGTCCGATTATTGCTAATAATACTTTATTAAAAGCTATGATATATACTGAAAATTCTAAGGCGGAAATCGGTTTTAATTATTTTAAAGAAGCCTTGACCTATAATACATTTGCTAATTCCGAAGTAAGGGAACAAATCTTGGTTCATACTCAACAGTTAATTAGAGACGCTAGCGTTCCAGATAAAACAAAGAAGGATTTCGCACTATTAACAAAGGACGAATTAGTAAATCAAAATAAAGCCAATCCTTTTGATGTCCGCTATTATTATTTTTTGGCTAATTTTACTAATACCTTAGGTTATCCTGATTTAGCGGTTGTCTATGCCGAGAAGGCGGTTGAAATGGCACCCAAACGACAGATAATGAAAATTGAGTTGGTTAGAGCCTATTTGGGTCTTCAACGCTTTGATGACGCCTTACGGGCGGCTAAAGAGAATTATGATCTTGAGCCAAGTTATGATCGAGCCAAACAGCTTTATGATCAGGTTTTAGCCATTAAAAATAAGGCTAAAAAATAAACTTGCTTTTTTAAACGAAGTATGCTATACTACTTGGGTGAGTGCGAGTTATTCGGTTAACTCAAACGAATGTCTGTGTAAAACCCCACTTCGGTGGGGTTTTGCATATCTGAGCATTATGCTATTATATAAAAGTGCCTCCGATTGTTTCCGGTCACAGCCGGCGGTTGCACTCATATAAGACATTAGTTTTGGAGTTAGCCCCCGCCGGCGTTGACTAGAAATAATTAACGCAAAAAGGGAGCCAAACAAATACTTCCGTTAAAACGGGAGTTTTTGTTTAAATTGTGCTTTAATATTCTTATGCTAGAAATTAAACAGAATATTGAATTAGATAAATATACTACTTTTAAAATTGGTGGACGAGCGGATTTTTTTGCTGTAATTAAAAATGAAAACGAATTACGTGAGGCTTTGGCTTTTGCTAAAACACGAAAGTTGCCAATTTTTATTTTAGGCGGTGGATCAAATTTACTGGTTTCTGATTCGGGTGTTAAGGGTTTGGTCTTGAAAAATGAAATTAGAGGTTTTAAGTTTTCAGATTTTGATAGTGACACAGTTATCTTAGAAGCTGGTGCTGGCGAAGTTTGGGACGATATTGTTTTATTGTCGGTTAATCAAGGTTTATCGGGTTTAGAAAATTTATCTGGTATCCCTGGTACAGTTGGTGGAGCAGCCGTTCAGAACGCGGGCGCCTATGGACTCGAAATAAAAGATTGTGCGGTTTCGGTTCGTGGCTTTAATTTGATAAATGGAAAAAGTTTTGAATATAATATTAAGGATTGTCAGTACAGTTATCGTAATAGTATTTTTAAAAAAAACAAAAACTTGATTATCACGGCCGTTTTGTTTCGTTTAAATAAAAAGCCAATAATTAATATTAATTACTCTTCACTTCAGGCCAAGCTTGGTGAATTAAAAGACTTGGATGCGAGAAAAATTAGGGAAGTGGTTTTAAATATTCGAAAAGAAAAATTACCAGATTGGCACAAAGTTGGCACGGCCGGTTCCTTTTTTCAAAACCCAATTATTTCTGAAGAGAAATACAAAGAATTAGTTTTAGTTTATAAGGATCTGCCAAATTTTCCCGCTCGTCCAGGCTTTGTAAAAATCCCAATTGGTTGGGTATTGGATAAAGTTTTTAATTTGAAAGGTTATAAAATTGGTCAGGCTGGTGTTCATAGTGAACATGCTTTGGCTTTGATAAATTTAGGTAAGGCCTCGGCTAAAGAAGTACAAGAATTATCTGAACATATTAAAAAACTTGTTTGGGATAAAATGGGAATAGAAATTTTTGAAGAAGTGGAATTTATAAAATAAAAAAGTTATCCACATTTATTTTTATTTTCAAAGAAAAACTATTGTATTATTTTCTAAATGATTTATTATTAAGAGAGTAAATAATTTTTTCGTCGAAAAATTATTTTCTCGTTAGAAAAATAATTCTCAATTCAAAAAATGGCAAAAGCAAAAAAGACTACTAAGAAAGTAAAGAAGACAAAGAAAACTAAGAAGGCAAAAGCAAAGAAAACCGCAAAAAAGCGTCGATAAACTTTCAAAAAACGACCCTCGCAAGGGGGTCGTTTTTTGTTTTTAGATATGCTAAGATTCATTCATTATGTCATTCATTGGTAGAATATTTGGTGGTAAGCACGGTAAGGGGGTCAAGCAATTCGAATCGATTGTTAAAGAAATTAATTCATTAGAATCAACCATTAATGCTTTATCTGACGCTGAACTTAAGGCTAAAACTGCTGAATTTAAAGATCGATTATCAAAAGGTGAAACCTTAGATGATATTTTACCCGAGGCTTTTGCCGTAGTCCGCGAGACCTCACGCCGTATGTCTGGCGAGCGTCATTTCGATGTTCAATTAATCGGAGGTATTGTCTTGCACCAAGGTAATATAGCAGAGATGCGAACCGGTGAAGGTAAAACTTTGGTGGCGACTTTACCTGCTTATTTAAACGCACTAACAGGTAAGGGTGTGCACGTGGTGACCGTTAATGATTATTTGTCTCGCCGTGATGCAGTGTGGATGGGGCAAATTTATAATTTTCTTGGTTTATCAGTTGGTGTGATTAACCACGATGCATCATATTTGTACGATACGACCCATATTCAAAACAAAGAAAAAGAACAAACCGAGGATCAGGAACGAGATACCGAGGGTTCTTTCAAAATTGTTTATGATTTTCTAAAACCTTGTACCCGGCGTGAAGCTTATGCCGCTGATATTACTTATGGTACCAACAATGAATTTGGTTTTGATTATTTGCGCGATAATATTGAATATGCGGAAAAGGATTTAAGGCAGCGGGAATTTAATTTTGCGATTGTGGATGAGGTGGACTCAATTTTGATTGATGAAGCGAGAACGCCGCTTATTATTTCAGCTCCAACAACCGAATCAGAAGATTTGTATGTAAAGTTTTCTAATATCGTTAAGAACTTCAAAAAAGAAGAAGATTTTACAGTTGATGAAAAACAAAAAGCGATTCAGCTGACTGATGTTGGAATTTCTAAAGCGGAAAAAGCTTTGGGGGTAGAAAATATTTACACCGATGCTGGTATTAAATTTGTTCATCACTTGGAAACTGCAACTCGAGCTAAAGCCTTGTTTGAAAAAGATACTGATTACGTGGTCAAAGATAATGAAATCGTAATCGTTGATACTTTTACTGGCCGTTTACAACCGGGTCGCCGTTGGTCTGAGGGTTTGCATCAGGCGATTGAAGCCAAAGAAGGGGTCAAGATTCAAAAAGAATCTCGCACTTTCGCCTCAATTACTTTCCAAAACTATTTCCGATTATATAAGAAATTGGCGGGTATGACTGGTACGGCTCTTACTTCCGAAGAAGAATTTTACAAAGTGTATCACATTGAAACTTATTCAATTCCAACTAATAATCCAATTCAACGCGTTGATAAAAATGATTTAATTTTTCAAACTGAACACGGCAAATTTTTAGCAGTCGCTAGACGTGTTAAAGAGCTTCAACAAAAAGGCCAACCAGTTTTGATTGGTACAGTTTCTATTGATAAAAACGAAGTTTTGTCTAAATATTTGTCGCAACTTGGTATCAGACACAACGTTTTAAATGCCAAGAATCATGAAAAAGAGGGGGAAATTATTGCCGCCGCTGGACATAAGGGGGCGGTAACGGTAGCGACCAACATGGCCGGTCGAGGAGTGGATATTAAACTTGGTGGCGTGCCTTTTAATAAGGAAAATTATGATGAGATAAAATCAATTGGTGGTTTGGCAGTGATTGGTACTGAGCGCCATGATGCACGTCGAATTGACAATCAGTTGCGTGGTCGCGCAGGTCGTCAGGGTGATCCAGGCGAAACTCAGTTCTATGTTTCGCTTGAAGATTCTTTGATGCGAATTTTTGCTTCAGATATTGTGAAAAAAATGATGGGTAAAATGAATCTGGCTGAAGACGAGGCAATTGAAAATTCATTAATTACCAGATCACTTGAAACAGCCCAAACTAAAATTGAAGGTTTTCATTTTGATAATCGTAAGCACGTTTTGGAATACGATGATGTTTTGAATTATCAAAGAAAATTGATTTATGAACGACGTCGATCTATTTTACTTGGTGATAATACTATTGTTCGAGCTAAACTTGATGAAATAATTAATAAAGACATTGAGGGTGAAAAAGTAATTGAAGAAAAAATTAAACTTTTGGGTGAAACTGAATTTTATCGCATTGCTAAAATTTTGCTTCTTCAATCAATTGATATGTTTTGGGTGGATCATTTGGAAATCATGGATTACACCAGATCAAGTGTGAATTTGCGAGCGTATGGCCAGCGCGATCCCTTGGTAGAATATAAAAAAGAGGGCCTACGCTTGTTCCGTGAAATGAATGAAGCTGTGAATGATCAGGTATTACGAGTTTTGCCGAATTTAGGCGCTGGGGCTTATGCCAAGGAAGAAGCAAAGATGAAAGATACCCAAAAGAAAATGATTTTGGCCGGCGGCGGCACCGAGAATAATGACGGCCAAAAACAACAAACAACTACCGTCCGAACCGAAGATAAGGTTGGTCGTAACGACCTTTGCCCGTGTGGCTCAGGCAAGAAATATAAAAAGTGTCATGGTGCGGGGAACTAGATTTATTGACATTATTACTTTTGTATAATACTATTTAGTTAACCGCTCTTTAAACCAAAAATGAAAGGAGAGCTAGTTGCATGTAACAGCTTTGACCGGTGATGATTTTGAGCGAGAGGTGTTGGTGGTCTCTCATTTGGACGTACCCAAGAAGTTTTCCAAGAGATGGGTCCGTACATTTAAAGAGGGCGTCATATACGTCCGTTCAATTCAAGAACATCTTGGTGACTGGAAGCCAAAGAATCCCAAGACAGTTTTGGCTTACAGTTTTTTCGAAGGTGTTGCTAGAAATTTGAGCCGTCACGATAGGAGAAGACTCGGTTTGTATAATTCAGTCGGCACCCCACTTGATCGTATGGGTGTTGATTGTTTTATCCAAAAGGGGGACATAATCGTTTCTATCGATTTGACGGTCAACCCTCGTAAGCGTTCTTCGGGGGCAGACCTGGTGCTAAACCGCGAAGATTTTATAAGAGATGAGCACCTGTTAATTGCCGGCCGTGTTGCAGAATACTTGTGCCGGTAAACCTTTCATCACAACCCAACCGCGTACTTTAGGAGAAGACGCGGTTTTGGCTTTTTAGGACTAATTATGTTAAAATCTTGTCGGTCATTTAAATTTATTATTAGTCGAGCTTTAAGTCAGGAATTCGTTTTTAAAATGTCTGGCCTGTGTAACAAGGAAACCCGAGGACTTTTAAAAAAGAATTTCTGACTTCAAGCTTTTTCAATAAACAACATGAGTAAAATCAAAACGGTAAAGGCTTTAGAAATCCTAGATTCTCGCGGTAATCCAACAGTTGAAGTAGAAGTTACTTTGGCGGATGGTTCATTTGGCCGGGCAGCAGTGCCATCTGGTGCGTCAACTGGCTCACACGAAGCGGTAGAACTTCGCGATGGTGGTAAACGATATTCTGGAAAGGGTGTACAGAAAGCAGTCGGAAATGTAAACACTATTATTGCCAAAGCGATCAAAGGTAAAGAATTTACTCAACGCGAACTTGATGAAAAATTGATCGCGCTTGATGGTACTCATAATAAAGGTAAACTCGGAGCGAATGCTATCCTTGGTGTCTCTCTGGCTTTTGCTCGAGCGACTGCTGTTTCAATCAAAAAACCAATTTGGTCTTATGTCGCTAAACTTGCCAAAACTAAACAAGTTACTTTACCAGTCCCAATGATGAACATTTTGAACGGTGGTAAGCATGCAGAAAAATCAACTGACTTCCAAGAATTTATGATCGTGCCACACGGTTTTAAAAAGTTTTCTGAGGCGCTTGAAGCCGGCACCAATGTTTTCCATGCTTTGAAAAAGATTTTACATGACCGAGGTTTTGGTACAACTGTTGGTGATGAAGGTGGATTTGCGCCGTCACTAGAATCAAACGAAGCCGCTCTTAAATTAGTTGTTGAGGCGATTGAAAAAGCTGGTTATAAAGCGGGAGCTCAGATTTCTATTGCGCTTGATGTAGCTTCCACCGAGCTTTATAAAGATGGTAAATATCATCTAGCGACTGAAAATAAATCATTTACTTCAGCGGAATTTGTGAATTATTATGCTGATATCGTATCGCGTTATCCAATTATATCTATTGAAGATGCTTTGGCGGAAGATGATTGGGATGGTTATAAATTGCTAACTGATAAATTGGGTAAAAAAGTCCAATTGGTTGGAGATGATTTGTTTGTGACAAATGTAGAAAGATTACAAAAGGGAATTGATATGGGAGTTTGTAATGCGATCTTGGTCAAGCTTAATCAAATCGGTACTTTGACCGAGACTTTGGATGCGGTAGCTTTGGGTGCGAAAAACGGTTATGTTTCTATTATTTCTCATCGCTCTGGTGAAACCGAAGATGCAACCATTGCACATGTGGCTGTTGGTACCGCCGCTGGTCAGATCAAAACTGGTTCACTTTCACGAACTGACCGTGTCG
>CAZLLX010000015.1:0-8181 GCA_964560805.1 uncultured Candidatus Saccharibacteria bacterium
CCAGACCGTAAAAATTTGAATGTTTTTCAGAACAAAATACCCGAGGACCGAAAAATTCAATAATTACTGACCAACCTAACCTGATTCAGAAGCGAAATCAGCTATCTAATAAACTACCTTAAATTCGACGAATCTGCAACATATCAAGCTCGACTGAAGTTTCTCGGCCGAACATCAACACCAAGACTTTTACCTTACCTCTTTCATTGTCAACTTCGCTTACCTTACCCTCCAGATCCTTGAATGGACCGTCGGTAATCACCACCGCATCATCAATATCAAGACCTATATTGTGTTTAACTGTAGCAGAATTCATTCGACTGAAGATATTATCAGCTTCTTCCTTACTTAATGGCACAGGAAACACACCAGAGCCCACGAAACCAGTTACCCGTGGAGTATTTCGCACCACGTACCAAGAATCATCAGTTACAATCATATCTACCAGTACATAACCTGGATAAATCTTTTCCTCTTCTTCAACGCGTTTACCACCCTTAACTTTTATTTTCTTTTCAAGCGGAACGATTACATCAAAGATTCTGTCTCCCATGTTTAGAGATTCTATTCTTTGTTTTAAATTTCGAGCAACTGCATTTTCATATCCGGCATAGGTATGAATCGCATACCAGTTTCTACCTTCTTGTATATTTTGTTTAGCCATATTTTTATTAAATAAACAATTTCAAAAGATAAGCAAATAAAAGATCGAACGCACCTAAAAAGGCTGCAACAACAATTGAAAAAACGATAACAATAACAGTAAAAGTAATCGCCACACGCTTTGTTGGCCAATTAACATGTTTCATCTCACCCTTGGTATCCTTTAAATACTCTCCTAATTTACTCATAATATTGTCCGATGGCGGTTAATTATTCTTATTAAAAAACCCCGCCTTCGGGGTCTTTTAATACTACTACACTTTGTTGAAAATTGCAAGTATAATATTACAGACAAAAAGTGATGTTTTACCAACCAAAAACTTTTTTAACAATATAACTTGAGCCAGCAATAATACCCAATGGAATGCTTGCCGCAGATACGGTTGAGGCAACTGGTATACCAGAAATCAAACCAATCTTAAGTAAATCATCTTTACTTATTTGTTTATTTCCATCTTTAAAAAGATTATTGACGGCACTAATATCATATTGAGTTGTTCCGACTTTCACCGCTTCTGGAGATGAACAAACTGCTTTAGTAACGTCATTGATACTTTTTCCATTCTCCAGCATGTTAACATATGTTTTTAATCCTCCAGCATCTGGCTCACGTTTTAGACACACTCGATAAACAGTTGCGATTTGCTGTTCATAGCTTGATTTAGCGTTTGACGTAGAGTTGTTACCGGAAGTATTCTTGCTACTATTGTTGTATTTTTGAGCTTCTGGAGAATTACAGATATCACTTTTAACTTTGTTAACTGACTCACCGTTCATTAACTTTTCAGAGTAGTTTTTTAAACCACCAGAATCTGGTGTTCGGCCCAAACAAACGCTGTAAATAGATTTCACCTCTGACTCAGCTTGGGCTTTAGACATACCAGTAGCCGCAAGCGCAACAGCAGCCGTTTGATTTTCTATGACCCCACGTCCAACAAAATAGACTGAAGTTAATAGACATACCAACAAAATAACAAAAAGAGAGATAATTAGTACTTTTTTCACAATAATTATATTAATGATTAATAAATATAGTTAAATTATATCAGGACGTGAATAATTTAGCGAATTTCGTAAGTAATTGAAACGTTTGAAGTAATCTTGTTTTCGCCAGCTGGAAGAGCGGGTCCACCACCCATTCCACTATCCATCATTGGTGCCGCTACCGCCTTGGCATAATACATAGGATATGCAGCGTTCTCTGAGAATGAAGTGATATCGCCGAGTCGAACACCCAAACTC
Organism: uncultured Candidatus Saccharibacteria bacterium; assembly: GCA_964560805.1. Taxonomy (GTDB): domain Bacteria; phylum Patescibacteriota; class Minisyncoccia; order Phycocordibacterales; family GWA1-40-21; genus CAIJXO01. The sequence goes on from CAZLLX010000015.1 coordinate 1,906, forward strand.
TTGGCTAGAACTTTTGCTTGTTTTTGGGCATCAATAATTGCCAATGATCGAGCCTCCTCTTTCTTTAAATCTTCACCGTCTAATGTGAAGTTAAGACCGCTTATATCAGTCACACCAAATTCACCAACGCCAGTCAAAATTGATCCAGCATCAGCAATCTTTCGAATCTTTACCTCGATTGATTGTGAAACAGTATAGCCCGCCAAAACTTGTTTACCGCCATACATCATTGCGGCTGATTTTATGTAATCATAACGTGGATAGATATTATAATTGGTGGTCTTAATATCTTTTGAATCAACACCCTTGGTATTTAAGAAGGCAATAATCTTGTTAATCTTTGTGGCCGATTCGGTTTGAGCCTTAGAAACATCAATATTTTCAGCTGAGACACCAAAAGAGATTGTCGCCATATCAGGTACAACAATCACCTCGCCCTTACCAGTCACGGTTATAGTATTTGGTTGACGATTAAAATCACCATGATAACGTGGGCCAAAACACCAATTAGCCACAGCGGCTAAAACGACAATTAAAACAATCGCCTTTAGAACCTTGCTCCACTTACCAGCTGGACACCAGCCAAATTTTTGACACATTTTGCAATTACAATTATTTGTATTTTCCATTTTTATTTTGAATTACCGAAATTAATTATTAATTAATAAATACACCGACTACCACACTATTATAGCACGAAACGACTATTCATAACGCAAAGCCTCCATCGGACTCTTCTTGGCTGCCTGACGGGCTGGATAAAGCCCGAAGACAAGACCAACCAAGCTTGATACAACTAGACCCAGAATGGCCGCATTATATGGAAAGGTGAAAACCCAATCCAAACCAGCGAATTTTACAATTAACAGCGAGGCGGTAAACGAAAGAAGTGAGCCTAAAATAATTCCAATCAAACCACCAAAACCAGTTAAAATAACCGCCTCAAGTAAAAATTGAGTTAAAATATTTTTATTGGTTGCCCCTATCGCCTTTCGCAAACCGATTTCTTTTGTTCGTTCAGTCACCGAAACCAGCATGATGTTCATAATTCCGATTCCACCCACCACAAGCGATATCGCCGCCACGGCCGCCAAAAAGATTGTTAGAGTATTTAAAACCGTACTAAGCTGACTAGCCACTTCGGCGGGAGTTGAAACAAAGAAATCATCTTTCGCTGGATCAGTTATATTATGTAAATCTCGTAGAGTCTTTCGAATATCATTGGCAGACACATCAATGTTTGATTCGGAATCAACTTCTACCACGACACGATTAAAATATTTTGTACCGACAATATATTGTTGCATCGTGGTGTATGGAATAATAGCCGATTCATCAAAATTAATAAAAGAACTTTGACCTTTGGCCGGCAAAACCCCGATCACTCGGAAGTTATTATTTTTAATCCTAACTTTTTCCCCTACCGCTTCGTCGGCACCAAACAATTTATCTTTTGCCTTTGAACCCAAGACTACAACATTGGCCTTGCTTCGCACGTCTTCATCAGACAAAAATATTCCCTTTTCTGGTTTTAAATCAAACAGACTTTCCATAGCCTGACCAGAACCAAATAATGAAACTTTGTAAATCTCGTTTTGGTAAATGCCATTTTCTGAACCAAAAATTATTGGCATAACATTTACCGCATTTGGTACATTACTTTTATTCTTCAAAGCATTTAATTCCCTTTCCTTTAACGAATCGGCAAAAAGCGAAGCCAAATCACTTGGGCCACCGGGTTCTTTGCCCGGCAAGACGATTACATTTTTAGCACCTAGACCCTGAATTTCACCCAGAATCAAACCCTTTGCTCCCTGACCAAGCGACATAATTAAAATAATGGAAGTAATACCAATAACAATTCCAAGAATTGTTAAAGCTGAACGTGATTTGTGTGTCCGCAAACCATTCACTGCTGTTTTTATACTATATTTTAATTTCATTTTATTTTACAAAACTTTTACCATCAGTTTTTCGATTTTCAACCCTGGTATCACTTTCAATTTTGCCATCATGCAAACGTATAATTCGCTCAGCGTATTCAGCAGTATAAGTTTCGTGAGTAATTAAAATAATAGTGTGTCCACGATCGTGGTTCAATTTCTGGATAATTTCAATTACCGCCTGTCCAGATTTTGAATCAAGGTTCCCCGTTGGTTCGTCGGCAAAGATTACTTCTGGTTTATTTACCAACGCTCGCGCAATCGCCACTCTTTGTTTTTCTCCGCCAGACAATTGATTGGCTTCGTGATTAATTCGATGATTCAAGCCAACGGCCTCAATCGCTTCTTCGGCCAAACGAGTCCAATCTTTTTCTGGTACAGTCGAGTACAATAAAGGTAATTTTACATTCTCTAGTACGGTTGATTTAGGCAAGAGATTAAAAGCCTGAAAAATAAAACCCATTTTTTCGTTTCTAATTTTGGCGATTTCCTCTGGCAAATAACATTTGGTATTTTTACCGTCAAAGATATACTCACCACCTGAATAATCATCAAGCAAGCCAAGAATCTGAAGTAAGGTTGACTTGCCCGAGCCAGATTGACCCATAATGGCCAAAAACTCTCCTTTCTTAATTGTAAAAGATACACCATCAAGCGCTCGTGTTTCAACGGCTTCATTGGCATAGATTTTTGCCAACTTTTTTACTTCAATTATGTTCATTGTTTACAATGTTGTCACCACCATTTCACCCAGATCGAGGCCAGAGATAATCTCGACTGAACCATCATAACCACGTAAACCCATCTCGACTTTCTTTTCTGTTACAATATTGTTCACATCACTCACCTTCACAAATCTTTGTCCTTCTTTTGTATAAACCGCCCTAGCTGGCACCACCATTACATCTTTTTTTTCAGCAGTTAAGATTTCAAGGTTAGCGGTCATACCAGAACGGATTCTTTCATCTTGATTATCAAACTTTATGGTGACTTTATAGGTTGGCACTCCATCAATAATTGTTGCCGCTGGATCAACCTTAATCACACTGGCGGCAAAAACCACGCCAGCACCATAAGCATCAAGGGTGATCGATGCCTTATTATTAATTTTAATTTTTGCAATATCGGCCTCTGGCACAAAAGCTTCAACTTCATATTCACCGTAAGAAATAACGGTGACCGCTGTTTTATTAGCTGAAACAATCTCACCAAGCTTTACCGGTAAATCAGTTACAACACCGTTAATTGGCGAACGAATGATTGTTTTGCTTAATTCGGCCTCAGCACTAGCCACTTCGGCTTGGGCTTGCTCTACCGTGGCCTGTTCAGCCAAAGTATCACCTTTTGAAATTTGAAGGGTTAGCGACGCACTATTATAACTACTCCAAGCAGAAGTTAGTAAATCAATTGCCGTATTAACACTGGTACGAGCCGAAGAAATATTTGACTTCCAGGTATCAATTTGAGTTTGTGTGATTACACCAGAATCAGGACTGACGCCATTTACCGCCAATGAACAATTATCAAGCAATTGTTTCAAACTAACCAAGTTTTCTTTAGCCACATTATAATTACCACGTAAATCAGATTTTCCATCCCACAAATTTAGACTTCTAGACCAGATATCAAGCTTGTCTGTCATGTCGTTCCTGCCCTTTTCAATATCTTCTTGTAAGGAATTATCAATTGAAAAACTTAACTTGGCATTATATCTTTGTGCATCATTAAATAATGAATAGACTTTATTGCGAAGGGCGTCGTCAGATTTAGTATAAGAATCACGAATCGTGTTTACTAATGAAATTTCAGCTTGCTCTAAACCAAGGGTGGCTTTATCACCACTGTTGCCCAAGCTTGCCAAGGCTTTTTTAAGACCAGCTTTTGCTTGATTAACGCTGGCCAATAGATCAGCATTAGAAATTGAGGCCAAAACCTGACCAACATAAACTTTGTCACCAACTTGTATTGGCAGACTGGCTAATTTACCGCCCCGCTCGAAAGCTAGATCAACATCCGACAGCGGTTTAACATTACCGGTAACGCTAACTTCCTCTCTTACATTTCCAATTGCGACAGCTACAGTTTCAATCTTTACAGTTTTCTTTGGACCAGCAAATGAGTATCCAATCAAAATTAAAACAATCACGATAATTGCTGACCAGATCTTGTGTTTCATTATCCAATGCCAAATATTTTTTGATATAGAAATCATTTTTTTAAATTAGATTATTAACGATACCTATTATACCATAGAAATGACTAACGTGACCAACGAGCAAAAATACCAGCTGGTAACAAACGTCCGGTTTTATTTTCTTCAAGCGTTAACTCGCCTTTTTCGATTTCTCCGCCAAATTTATTTAATAAAACCTTCAAATTGTTTTCATAAGCAATCGCCGAATAACCAGCCGAATAACCGTTTACAATAATGAATAATGGATTTTCAGACAAAACCTGAAAACAAATGTCCATTAATCCCAGAAAATCTTCTTCAATTTTCCACACCTCATTATCGGCTCCATGCCCAAAAGCGGGTGGATCCATAATAATAGCGTCATATTTATTGCCTCGCTTTACCTCTCTTTGAACAAACTTTCGCGCATCGTCCTCAATCCAGCGGATCTTGGCCGATTCCAAACCAGAAGCTTTTTGATTTTCTTTACCCCAATTTATTGCACTTTTGGAACCATCCACATGAACCACCTCTGCCCCAGCCGAAGCCGCCGCCAAAGTCGCCGCCCCGGTATAACCAAAAAGATTTAGAACTTTGATTGGCCGATTAGCATTTTTTATTTTATCTTTGGTCCATTGCCAATTTGGCTCTTGCTCGGGAAATAAACCGGTGTGTTTAAAAGCTGTTGGTTTAATAATAAAAGTTAAATCAGACATTTTAATTTGCCATTCCTTATTCATTCCATCTTTCAGGCGCCATTTGGCATTATCTTTATCACGAGAAAAAACCGCATCGGCTGATTTCCAAGTCTTTTCATCTAAACCCTTGTTCCACAAAGCTTGCGGATCTGGCCGTCTTAAAATGTATTGCCCAAAACGCTCAAGCTTTTCCCCCTCGCCCGAATCAATCAATTCATAGCCAGCCGACACTTTGGTGGTTAAGATTTTTAACATATTATTTAATTATCTTCATAATTAACCAACTAAAGGGCTTAATTAGAATTAAGAACAAGATAGCACAGAAAACGTTAAAGATTAAATGGGTGTTAGCAATCATCCTAACTAAATCACCATCGAGCCAATCGACTAAAAAATAAAAGTCTCCCAGGAACGGAAATAAAATCAAGACCCCAATTAGATTAAACAGGAAATGAGACAAGGCAACGCGCTTAGCTTCCTTGTTCATTGCTAGCGAAGCAATAATAACCGTAGAGGTTGTGCCAATATTTGCCCCAAGAATTAAACCAATCGATTGTTGAAAATCAATTTGGCCAGTACCAGCCAAAACCAAAACCAACCCGGTAACAACACTACTTGATTGTAAAATTAAAGTTGCAATAATTCCAGCAACAATCGCCCATAATGAATTATTGGTGAAAGCCAGCAATTTAGTTAGTAATTCAGGATCAAATTTTCCAACAAAAATGGAGACAAGATATATGGCAAAGAAAATTAGTCCAAAATAAATTACCGCCTTGGAGTATTTAGATATCTCCCCTCCCCATAGCCAAAAAATTAAACCGAGAAGAATAATAAATGGCGATACAGACATTACATTAAAAGCCACTAGCTGTGATGTGATAGTTGTTCCAATATTTGCGCCAAAAATTATTCCCAGCGAGTGATAAAAAGACACCAATCCGGCATCTGCAAGGGTGGCAATTAGGACGGAAGTGGCTGTACTTGATTGAAGAATACCGGTTGCCACAAACCCCAACACCAACCCCTTAACAGGATTTGAAGTCAACTTTGATAATGTTTCTTTGATTTTATCTACCGCCAAAAGTCTGATCTCGTGTCCAAATTTAAAAACACCATACAAAAAGATAGCGACAGAAGCAATGATTCCGATAGCCGACAAGTAAATCATCTAATTATTCTAACATAAAAAAATAGATTGCTACCCCTAAGTATTCGTTCAGTGGATCAATTTTTTTCTTCATCATAAATATATGAGCTAATATTATTTTGAGTGGCTACTGGGATGATTGGTCACGAATATTTTCTTCGCCGTCGCTCAGAAAATTTCTCGACCCCGCCTCGCTCCCAAGTTTGCTAACTTGGGTCCCGCTCCGGCTTTCAACTCCCAGACGGGAATAATTTAGATTATTCCCTTAGCCACCCAGCCAAAAACCGGCCTACGCCGGTTATTTTATGGGGT
>CAZLLX010000016.1:0-1336 GCA_964560805.1 uncultured Candidatus Saccharibacteria bacterium
GTGGCGACAAATTGGTCTACAACTCCCTCTTCGGCTTGTGGGGTAAATGCCAACACCACCGCCCCCACCTCAGCTGACGATGTCGAGTTTACAAGTAGTTGTACTAATTCTGCTACTCTTGATCAAAGTTTTTCTACAACAATAAATAAGTTGACAATAAATACTGGTTATACCGGTACGATTAGACAATCATCAACAAACACAATAAGTATTACTGGGAATCTGACTGTTAATGCTGGTACAATTACTCATACAGCTAATACAACCACTGAAACTTACAAGGTTCAATTAAGTGTTGGAGGTAATTTTACCTTAGCCTCTGGTGCTTCAATTACAGCAAATGGTCTAGGTTTTTCAGCTGGTTACGGTACAGGAAAAGCTTCGAACTATTCTGGTGGAACCTATGGGGGAATCGGTGGCGGATACATCTACAATTTTGGAATTCCCAACCGTACAACTTATGGTTCAATCACCGCTCCAGTTAATATCGGTAGTCCTGGGCAAGGTGCTCTTGGTGGCGGTGCTATTCGTTTGATAGTCTCTGGCTTAAGTACAATTAATGGCACCATCTCAGCTAATGGGGCTAATGATACTATTGCCCGAGGAGCTGGTTCTGGTGGAAGTGTCTATATTACAACTGGCTCTATTACTGGTTCAGGTACTATTTCAGCTAACGGAGGTGGGGGAACTAGTACAAACATTGGTGGTGGTGGTGGTCGAGTGTCAGTAGTGTTGTCTACCGCAGGCTCTACTTTCCCATCCACCCCAACAATCACCGCTTATGGTGGCTCAACCTCTTATGCAGGAGCGGCTGGTACGGTCTATTTACAAAATGGTAATCAATCTTCTGGTGATTTATATATTCGTAATAATAATATTACGACCAAGTATGACATAATAACTTTATTACCAGCCTCAAGCATAAATCTAAACTCTTTCTCTTCCGTAGTGATAAATGATAAAGGTAATCTGGGTTTAGGAACAAGTAACAGTGTTGATTTTTCTAATCTTACATTAACTACTTCTGGTCGAGATGTTTCTTATCTAACCATTCAATCTGGAGCAAGTGTCACTTTTCCAAGTAGTTATACAATCAGTAATTATACTCTTAATGTCAATACTCCAGTTACAACTAATAATTTAACTGTGGCCTCAACCGGTCGTATCTCTCATTCGGCAAATATGGACACCGAGGTTTATAAAGCTCAAGTGACAGTAAATGGTAATCTAATAGTTGATCCGAGTGGAGAAATCAACGCCGATTCTTTGGGCTTTGCTGTAGGTTACGGTACAGGAAAAGCTTCGAACTATTCTGGTGGAACCTATGGGGGAATCG
>CAZLLX010000016.1:1436-7953 GCA_964560805.1 uncultured Candidatus Saccharibacteria bacterium
GTGTCTATATTACAACTGGCTCTATTACTGGTTCAGGTACTATTTCAGCTAACGGGGGCCAATTAGCAACTCAGTACGGAGGTGGTGGTGGTCGAGTGTCTATAATTTTAACCGCGATAAATTCAGATTTTTCTTCTTATTCTGGTACGATCACCGCTCGTGGGGGTTATTCTACTACCGGAAATGGTTCTGGTGCAGCCGGCACCGTTTTCTTGAGAACGTCTGCTCAGGATTCTACAAAAGGAACATTAATCATTGATAACAATGGTTATAGCACTAACACTAATGCTGTGACACACATAAATAGTACTGTTACTTCTGGTTTAGTAACACTCGGCCAACTATCTTTGGGTGATTTAGCAAAGGTGACAGTTAATGCTAATTATCCACTTGCTTTTTCAAATACTGGTCTATCGGTTGATCGCCCAACGATTATCGCGTCTTCGACGGCTGTTTTTTCTCCGGGTCAATCTTTTACCGTTCGAGGAACAACTGATTTTCAAGCATCGATTAGTGCTGGATCATATAATATCACCTACACAGGTTTTGCTGATAACACCGAAGTTAAATTATTGCCAGGAACTTTTAATTCAGTCGTTACATCAAATGTTACTAGCGGCATAGTTTATAAATTAAATGGAAGTATGGTTGTTTCTTCTGTTTATACCATTCCTTGTGGTGTTACTTTAGATTTAAATGGTTATAACTGGCAAGGAACTATTGACAGCGCTACTAATGCTAGTTGCGGCGCCATTTTGGTTTATAATGGAGGTACTATTAATGGTATTGGTGAAAATGGTGGTACTGCGACAATCTGTGGCTCAACTGGTAACTTATCTGCTGGTACTTACACTAACCTAACTATAACTGGTAGCGGCACTGTTTGTACATTAACTGCAAAAACAACGGTTTCTTCACTTATCACTATTAACAGCGGAGCAATTTTAAGCTTGGCTAGTCAAAAATTATCGGCAACAAATATTACAAATAATGGAACAATTAGATTGCGTGGAGACGAGTATTTTACTATTTCAGGCTCTCTTACAAATAATGGTACAACTGAATACGTTGGTAATGGTAATGGTATTGCAGATAATTATATTTTGAATGGTAATACTTTAAAAAATCTAAAAATATCATTTACAGACACTCTTGATTCTCTTTCTGCCTTTTATAAAATGAGTTCAACTTTATCAGAACTTGTTGGATGGTGGAAATTAGACGAATCTGCTTCTCCAGCCGTTGATTCTTCTGGTTATGGTTCAAGTGGTACTTGGTCAAATACTCCCACGGCAACAACCTCTGTCTTTCCTAATTTTAAATTTACTAATCCAAGAGCTGTAACTTTCTCAACTAATAAATATATCAATCTTGCGAATCCGACAAGTTTGAATATATCTTATCCAATTACTTTGAGCGCTTGGATTAGAAGGGCCGGAACAGGAACCACACAAAGTATTTTAGGTCATGGAACAGGTAGTTATGCTTTTTACTTTGACGCTTCAAATCATTTGGGTTTGACTAAACGCGGGACATCTTCAGTTACTTCATCTGGTACAATATCTGACACATCTTCTTGGCATCATGTGGCGACAACGTACGATGGTTCTACTGCAAAATTTTACATTGATGGTATTCTCAGCGGATCTTCAAGTTTTTCACAAAGTTTCACAGCTGCTTCAAGTTTATATATCGCCGGCGACCCAAGTGCTTCAGAGTATTTTAATGGTTCAATTGATGATGTTAGGATATATAATCGCACTCTCTCTTCTGATGAAGTAGCTTCATTAGCCGCTGGTTATCCGAATGAGGGAGAGACTAATTCAAGTTTAAGTATAACTGGTGATTATACTCAGACAGCGGGAACTTTTATTTCACCACTAACGCTGAGTGTAGGTGGAAATTTTAGTCAGACGGGTAGTTCTATATTTAATCCGAATAGTGGAACACTTAGTTTGACAAAAAGTGGTGGAATCCAAATTGTCACCGCTTCTTCATCACTTTATAACTTGAGTAAAACTGTCTCAGCAGGCTCAACTTTAAAAATAACAGCTGGTAGTACTTTAACCACCTTAGCAACCACAACTTTTAAGGGGACAGCCGGAGCAACTTTATCTGTGGAGTCTACCAACTCTGGCACTCAGTGGAAATTTGACCCAAGAGGTAATTTGGATTTGGCATACATGTCAGTTAAAGATTCTAATAATATTAACGCTTCCACAACAAACGTGAATCCAACAATTAATGCCGGTAATTTTACCGCTATTACTGATGCTGGTAACAATACAAATTGGTTATTTACCTTACCTCAACTTTCACTGAGTGCTACCGGTACTCAATTGGCTACAACAAGCCTACCGGTTACTAATCAATATTTAGGTGGTGCTTTTGTGGCTACTACAACAACAGAAGCGGTTATTACAAGTATAAGATTAAAACAAAATGGTAGTTTGCCTACTAATTATATTGAAAATTTAAAAATTTATTATAAACCGTCAGTTAGCGGTGCATGTTCTAATACAAATTCTTTACCTTCCGGTAGTACATTATTTGGCACAGCAGGATCTTGGGTTTCAAATTATGCCACCACAACTGGAAGTCTAACAGTCAATAATATTCCTAGTTGTATTTATCTTGTTTTTAGTTTGAATGGTGCTCTTTCATTATCAACAATATATAATACAGTTGATTTAGAGATTGCTAATCCAGTCACAGATATAATTGCTACTAATGTTTCAGTTTCTCCTTCTACGCCAGTAAATATTGTTGGCTCAACGATTGTCTCTGGTTCTGTTAGTGGAGTACCGTCTATTTCATTATCGGCGTCAAATAATTCTGTACCGACTGGTTCATCAGTATCACTTAGTTGGTCAACAAATAAAGCTTTAAGTTGTTCAGCTTCAGCTAATCCTACAGATTCAAATTGGTCAGGTGATAAAGCAATATCTGGTTCCGGTGTCTTAGTGGGACCTTTTGTTAATCATGGGATTTATAGTTTTACCCTCAGTTGTAGTAATAATTTGGGTGTAAGTACCGCAATGGTTTATGTGACTGCAATTCATCCATTTGCACCTATTATTACAATTTATACTAGTCCTAATAGAATTAGTTCTGGTGAATCGTCCGTTCTGACTTGGTCTACAGCTGGTGGTGTTAATACACCAAGTGGTCAATGTTCAGCTTCAGGTAATTGGTCTGGATTCAAGGACTTGTCTGGAAATTGGCCAACTGGAAATATTACAAGTACAAAATATTATACTTTAACATGCGCAAATAGCTATGGTTCTACATCAAAGACGGCTGCAGTTATTGTTAATTCAATGGTTCCTAATTATTGTTCAGATGGTGTACTTAGTGGGGACGAAACAAGTATTGATTATGGCGGCAGTTGTAATAGTACGGGCGGCAGTCATTCGGTCTCTAGTGTTTCGTTTGGTGATTCGGTGACACTTACAATGACAGATCCTTCTATTAATCCAAACACATTTTATTTTATGGATGATGGAGAAGGTAATGCTTTATATATGAGACAAGGACCACCCGATACGGCAATTGTTAGAAAACTAACTGCAGATAATCTTAACTTAAAAGACGGTAGTTTTACTCAAATTGATTGTCAGGGTACGAATGATTGCCGTGGAATAAAAATACACATGGAAATTGAAAATAAAAATCAAACTGACATTGGTAATAATTACATAATTGAAAAAGTGTTTAATACTACCGCCATTAGGCGTTCAAATTAATATGAATAAGGGATTTATCTCACTAGTAGCAATAATGACTATCAGCGCCGTCTCACTTGTAATCGCTTCTGCGGTTTTATTGCGCTCTATTACCGAAGCTATGATTAGCGTTGATGAAGAATCTTCTAATAAAGCCTGGTCGGCTGTTAATGCCTGCGGCGAGATTGCCTTGTGGAATCTGGCTTCAACTACTGTCACTCATGTCGCGGGTGGTGGGTGGAATTATGCTGGCGGTGAAACTGTGGCTGTTGGAGACAATTCGTGTTATATTAGAAGTGTTATTGCACCAGATACCAGTACAACCACATCAAGAACTGTTCAAGTAAATAGTACAGTAAATGATTTTACTCGAAAGCTACAGATTGTTACTGCTTATGGTAATCCCAAAGTTACAGTTACTTCATGGGAATTAGTTGCTGATTTTTAACATTATGGATTTCAAAAAAAATTTAAAAGAAGCCTTAACGATTAAATTTGATAAAGCCTTTGGCTTGGATATTTCTGACCGTTCAGTTGAAATTGCGGAATTAGAAAAAGTTTTTCGTTTTACTGTTACCACCTATGGTCGGGCAGATTTACCCGTTAATGTGGTTAATGAGGGAAGGATTATTGACCCTGATACCTTGGCTTTAAAAATCAAAAACTTACTTCGTGAAGTAAAACCCAAAAAAGTTTCAACCAACAAAGTAATCTTGTCTTTACCCGAAGCTCAAACTTTTTTCCAAAGTTTTATTATTGGGGCAAATATTAAAGGCTCAGAATTAAACAAACAAGTGATGGAAAAAATCACTTTAAATTCACCGATACATCCAGACAAAATGTATTGGGATATTTCTTATGAATTATTACCTGATAAGAAAAATAAAGTAGTAATGTTTGTGGGCGTGCCAAAAGAAGTGGCAACCAGTTATGTTAAATTGTGTAACTCAATCGGTCTTGAGGTGGTGGCGCTAAGCACTGAGGCGTTTAGTTTGTCCCGCGTGATTTTGAAAAAAAGTGATAAACAAAGTTTAATCATTGATATTGGTTCTGATGTTACAAATTTAGTTTATTTTGATGGTGCAGATAAAATTCAGATGGCAGTTAGTGTGCCTATTGCGGGGGAATTATTTACACAAATTATTTTAGCTAAACTTGGTTTAGATAGGGATGCTGCCGAAAGCTTAAAGATTAAAGAGGGTTTTTTAAAAAATGGTCAGGTGAAAGAAATAATCATGCCTTTGCTAGAAGATTTAGCTCAAGAAATTAAGGTCTCTATTGAATATTATGAGTCTAATTTTAATCAAAAATTAGACGAGATACACCTTACCGGAGGTTCGGCACTATTACCAGAAATTGTTAATAATTTAAAAGAATTAGTTGGTCGTGATATTAAAATTGTATCTTCAGGAAATAATATAAGCTTGAGCTTCCTATCTGATAAATCGAAAAACTTCCCACTTTTTACTAATGTTTTGGGTTTAGGTATGCTTGGCGCCAGTGCCCAGTTCAAAGATTTTAATTTGCTGAAGAAGATGCCACATTCGGAAATTAATGATGTGGATCGCTTGAATTTGTTTAAAATGGGCTATCTTAGTCGAGTAAATACCATCAGAATGATTTTTAATAATAAATACGTCTTGGTGACTTTGATTCTTTTGATTGGTGTTATTTTTGCTGTTTTAATTCAACAGGCTGAAACGTTTGGTTTAGCTTCGGCTTCAATTCCGATTGTTGAAAATCAATAATTTATGATTTCAAGATTAGCTAGAAAAAGTTCAATTTTCTGGGTTTATTTGGTGGGATTTTTAATTGCTTTTCACACCGCCTTACCGACTTACATTAACTCCAGTTTTCTTAGTCAATATATTAAAGAAGATATTGTAGGTTTGATTTATGTGGCGGGATCGATTCTAACTATTATTTTGTTTTTGATTTTTCCTAAATTGCTGAAAAGATATGGTAATTATAAGACCGCCTTATTTTTAATAATTCTTCAATCAGTTTTGTTGTTTGGTTTGGCTTTTATTGAGAAAGCAATATGGATAATTCCACTATTTATTTTAAATTTGGTTTGTATACCGCTTATTTATTGTTGTACCGACATATTTCTTGAACATTTATCAACTAATAAAGAGACTGGCTTAGTGCGGGGAATATATTTAACTGCCGTAAACTTGGCGTGGGCTGCCTCACCGTTGATTAGTAGTTTAATTCTAAGTTCAAATAGTTATTCTAAAGTTTACCTTTTATCCTTCGTCTTTCTTATTCCGGTTATCTTAATTATATTAAATGATTTAAAGGAAAATAAAGATTATAAATATCCGCATACAGATATTTTCACAACTATAAAAAGAATTTGGCGGGATATTAATATTAGAAATATCTTTTTGGCTAATCTCGCTTTATTCTTTTTTTATTCTTGGATGACAATTTATACGCCGTTATATCTCAATCAAAATATTGGTTTGAGTTGGAGCGAGATTGGTATTGTTTTTACAGTTATGCTGTTACCCTTTGTGATCTTTCAATTGCCACTTGGCCGATTAGCCGATAAATTTTTTGGTGAAAAAGAAATTTTAACTTTGGGTTTTTTAATTATGGCTTTTTCCACTGGTTTAATTACCTTCATTAATGATAAAAATCTTGTTCTGTGGGCGGTAATCTTATTTGTTACCAGAGTAGGTGCTTGTGCGGTAGAAATAATGTGTGATACTTATTTCTTTAAAAAGGTAGACGGACGAGATACTAATTTAATTAGTTTTTATCGAATGTCTAGTCCAGTGGCCTAT
>CAZLLX010000017.1:0-5716 GCA_964560805.1 uncultured Candidatus Saccharibacteria bacterium
CCAAACCATATTCTTTGGTAATTAATTCAAAGACCCAAGGCAATTGTTCGGCCTTAAAATAATCACCGAAAGACCAGTTACCAAGCATTTCGAAAAAAGTTGTGTGGCGATTATCACCCACCTCTTCAATATCTCCACTGCGAAATGATTTTTGTGAATCGGTAATTCGATTGCCCAAAGGGTGAGTTTCGCCAAGCAAATAAGGCACCATTGGTTGCATACCAGAGCCAGTAAACAAAGTAGTTGGATCGTTTTCTGGCACCAAAGAAGCCGAAGGAACAATTTTATGACCTTTTGATTCAAAAAACTTTAGATATTTTGATCTTATATCTTTCGCTTTCATTGGCTCAAATATAGCACAATTAGCCCGTTATTCAAAGAGATTACCGCTTTTAATTTTTGATTCTTTGATTAATTTTTGTAATTCTTCACCAGCTGATTTGCGATAACCACAAAATTCGCAATCAGGATGAGCCGCTGGTGCTTTTGGTAAATCCAAGCATTCTTTCATTTTTAAAACCACTGGTTCAATCCAATCAGTGTCGCCTTCATATGGAATAATTGTGACATCAAAATCTAATTTGGCATCAAGCGCTTCACGATCGGTTTTAGCATTTACATAGACAAAATAACCAATGTCAGACACCTTATAACCATTCTGTTTAAGTAGCCATTGATAAATTTCCATTTGGCGCTTGTATTGAATTTTCCATTCATCATCCAAGGTGATTTCTTCGTCTTTTGAAGTGGCTTTGTAGTCCACCACAATTAATTCTCCTTTTTTATTAATCCAAATATCATCCACTCCACCGCGTAAAATTAAATTGGTTTTTTTGTGTAGAAATGATACACCGCGTTTCAAAGCATCACGCCATTCCTCCATTTTTGAATCGTTAAATGGAACAGCGTCAATTTTATATTGCTTCATTAGTGGATGCGCCTCACCTAATTCACGATATTTATCAAACTCTTTCTTCATTAAATAATCCACCGCATTATTCAAGGTCATCGGAAAAGAGGCTGGCCGTTTTACTCCCAAACATTGATCTAAATAAAAACAACGCGGGCAGTTCACAAACAAATCAAGTTTGGTTCTTGATAATTTATGTGGCTCTTTATTGTTCGGTTTATAAATACCCCAAGTACTTTTTCCTTTGTATGGGCTCATGCGCAGATTTTTTTAATATCTTCGACTTCTTGTAAAACTTGAGCAATTTTATTTTCAGGCAAACCATAGCTTTTCAAAGCTTCGGCATTAAGTTGTTTAGATAATACCAAATTATTAGCAATCAACATTTTCTTTTCGGTCTGAGTCAGACTAAACAAGGCGGTAATCGGTACTAAATTGTTACCTTCAATCATATGATGAAGATTTTTACCCTGTGGATAGTTCCAACCAATCATATTCAAACCAGCACATTCGCCATACTGAATAGCGGTGGTAGAAAATTTAGTATTAGTAATCAGCATTCCTTTAGTTAATTTTCTTTCAACTCCGCCGTATTTATAAGTATTTTTCATCAAATCTTCAAAACGGGCTTTTACATACAAAGCCACTTTCAAATCTGAGCGCATGGAATAATCGGCGTGAAATTTTGCCTCAACCATAATTAATTCATCACCTTTCCAAGCCACGACATCAACTTCGTGAGGGACACAAACACCCATCACAATTTGACCAGTTAAAGTTTCATAACCTTGAGATTTAAAAATCTCTGCCACAAATTGCTCGAATGGAAAACCGGTTGGACCAAGTTCAGCGATCGCTCGCTTCAAAGAATAGCGAACAGCGACCGGCTTTTGCTTTCGACGCAATAAACTGAATGCCTGACGATAAATTTCTTTGGTGGTATTACCATCCACCAAATTCGCCTGAATTTCGGCAATAATTTGATCAGCGATTTCTTTGGTGGTTCCAATTTTTCGCAAAGAGTGTTCAAGCTTGGTCGGATTAAAAAGTTCACGCACCCCATCGGCTTTAATAATATAAATTGGTTTTGGTTCCATATAAAGGAATTATAGTATAATTCCTCCGCCTAAACAAACTTCATTTTCGTAAATAACCACAGATTGACCGGGGGTTGGAGATTTTTCAGCCTTAGAAAAATGAATAATTATTTTATTGTTTTTACTTTCCAAACTGCACTCTTCCAATGCCTGACGATAACGCAAACGGGCCTGATATTTTTTTGAAAAATCAGGTTCAACATTTCTGGTCCAGTTTACTTTATCCAATATCAAAGAAGTCTTTTCATCAGAAATAATTGGCTGATCGGCGACAGTAATTGTATTTTTTACCAAATCTTTAGCCACCACAAATAACCTTGAATTATCTGGAGAATTCTTGGTAATAGTAAAACCATGTCTTTGTCCCAAGGTAAACAAGACTGCTCCATCGTGCTCACCAATAACTTCACCTTTAATATTTAAAACCTGACCAGGTTTGGTTTCTATAAAATGTTTTAAGAACTCGGCCATATCAACTTTTCCAATAAAACACAAACCCTGACTATCTTTCTTTTCAAAAGTAAGCAAATCAAATTTTTTAGCTATTTTTCTAACTTCTGGTTTTTCTAAATGGCCAACTGGAAATAAAGTTTTACTTAAGTGTTTTTGATTTAACGTCCACGAAAAATAGCTTTGATCTTTGTTTTTATCATCGCCCGCCAACAGTTCATATTTATTATTTTCAGAATTTAATTTAACCTGCGCATAATGTCCAGTCGCCACAAAATCAGCACCCTGTTTCATTGCCCAATCAAAAAATCCACCAAATTTTATATATTTATTACACATCACATCAGGATTTGGCGTTCGCCCGATTTGATATTCGCTTATCATATAATCCACCACTTCTTTTTTATATTCTTTTTCCAGATCTAAGGTAATAAAAGGAATATTTAGTTTGGCACAAACCCGCATCGCATCCAAGCGATCCTCTTTCCAATTACAATCATAAAAATCAGGCTGCCATACTTTAATAAAAACTCCAGTTACATAAAAACCTTGCTTTTGCAGTAAAGCAGCTGAAACCGAGCTGTCCACCCCACCAGACAAACCAACATATACTTTCTGTTTAGTCTTTAAATTAGACATAAAGTTTATTTTAGGTATAAACTTTTATTTTGCAAATGCTTTTGATAATTTTCGGCATAATGCATATTACCCTCGTCATCAGTCAGAAAGTATAAATAATTAGTTTTAATCGGAGTCAATGCCGCTTTGATTGAAGCCAAACCAGGGTTCGAAATCGGGGTTGGAGGCAATCCCTTGTTCGTATAACTGTTGTAAGGTGAGTTTAACTTTAAATCTTCCAAAGTTAGATCTTTAGTTCCTTTACCATTGATGTATTTAAAAGATGAATCAACCTGAAGTGGCATTCCTAGCCCCAATCTTGTCCATAAGATACCCGCCACGATTCGTCTAGTTTCATCAGTTCTCGCTTCAAGTTCTAAAATTGAGGCCATCTTAACAATATCAGAAAGGCTTTTACCACTTATTTTTATTTGCTCTTCAACAGTTTTTATTTTTTGAGTAAAATTATCTTTTAACTCTTGGACAATTTCCTGCGCTTTAATATTGGGCAGAAAATTATAAGTGTCAGGAAATAAATAACCCTCCGAGGTACCAGCTAAGCTTAGAAAACTTTTTGAATCAAAATTTTTAATATTTTTTTCTAGAATCTTACTAATTTCAAAATTATTTAAGCCTTCTGGTATGGTAGTTCGGACTGGTTTTAGTTGATAATCCGCTTCACTAATTCTCCAGGCTAAACTGATTACGCTTTCAGGTTCCAATAACTGATAATCTCCGGCCTTAATACCTTTTAGTCCACCAATTAAAACGGAAAAAGTTTTGAACCAAAACTGACTTTTTATTATATTTTCTTGTTTTAAGTCAAGAGCAAGTCCGGCTAGCCCCTCACCTCGATGAACTGTAAAAATTACATTGGCTGGATAATCTGAAGGAGGTAAAACAGCCAAACCCAAAAACAGACCAACTAAAATTATAATTGCTGTTAGTCCAAATAGAATCGAATTACGAATCATAACTATTTTTTAATAGGCAAATTCATCGGAGCTTCGTGTCGTTTTGATTTAATCTTATTAAGAGTTGGAGTAGATGTAACATTACCTGGGAAATGATAGAGCGTGGCTAGTTCTTCAACGCTCATAGTAAAGGGCTCTCCTTTATAGTGACGATATGGCGCAAAGAAAAACGATCGCAGACGGTAGGCACGGAACATATCTTTTTTCCAGTCTGTAATACGATTTTTCCAAATAATATTTAAGAACGGGAAAATGGTAATCCAGTCTTTTTTCTCATCTGGAATACCAGTTTGAAACTTTGGTTTCAGAATATTTAAATCCTCTGATCCGTAATGTTTAAAGATCGCTCTTAAACCAGTGACATGTGATGAACTAAATTTTTCATTTTCAGCTATATAAATACCTCGAATCATAGTGTAATATGCCATCTTGGCAATACTTCGTTCAATAGCGGCAATTTTTTCAATTTGTCCCTTAGTAGGATTAGGAAAACCAGGATAATCACCATCGGTCTTGGGTGTGGCCTCTGCACGTATTTTTTCAACCTCATTTTTTCCAAGTTCTTTCCAGTCTTCTGTCTTTCTTAAGCGATGTTCAAAAACCCCTTCCTTACCATGTTTTTTAATGAGAATCTGTAACCACATATGCTGACCCTTTCCCGCTGTAGCCATAAACTCTAAAACTGAAGAAATTGGGTCTATCCGATACTCATCCTTTTGATCCTTATCAAGACCGTAATCAACATAAGTCTTTATGGGATATACGTCAGGCTTGGATAAGCAATACTGTACACCAAACTTGTCATATTTCTTTGTATCATCACCCGCAAGCTGTCTAGTGTAATCATCATTCAAATCAACAGGAATAACCTCGACAGTTGGATATTGAGAATAAATATATGACATTAAAATTTCCTTAAATTTTTTATCTGAAGCCCAAATAAAAAAACGTATTTCTCCCTCGGTTGAAGCTATTTCAAGCGAAAACCAACTACCCACTTTACCTTGAATAAAGGCTTCGGTATAATTTCCTGCTCCACCTGATTGCATCGAGTTTAAAATAATTTCCATCGCCAAAGGAGACTTTTGAATATCCTTTGGAATCTTTATTTCATAAAGAAAAGGCTTAGAAGCAATGATGAATTTCAATTGGATATAATAAACCCAAACAATACCAAAAATATAAACCAAAATAATTGGTACCACTATTGGCATTGACATAAAGATCAAGCGATAGATTAACGGTATAACATCAGCGTTAACTATATCCATTAAATCTGCAAACATATTGAAATTATAACACAATTACTAAAAAATAAAACACCCCTTATCGGGGGTGTTTTATTTTTATTTAACGATTTCGTATTTTCCGTCTTTATTTTTCTTAAAATATTTTGGATTTTGAAGATTGATTACAATTGTGTTTTCCTTAACATATCTTTCTTTCAAAATCTTATCAATAACCTCGGATTTTGTTAGTGGGCCATTCTTTTCAATAATCTTTTTAATCACATCCTTGACCACACCACTCATATAACCCCATTCAGACAAAGCATACAAACCACGTCCAACCAAAACAAAGCGAGAATCCTTAATTAATTCATTATGACAGGTAGCCACATGAGCTTTAATTTTAAAGATTTCTGTAATTGCCTTGGCAACTTCACG
>CAZLLX010000017.1:5816-7925 GCA_964560805.1 uncultured Candidatus Saccharibacteria bacterium
CAGAATTCTAATTTTTAGTCAAATCCTAATTTGTGATGATTGCCAGAATCTTGTTTTTAATAAACATTATCTTTTTAATCTCTTTACCAACTAACCATTTTGCAACTTCTGGTATTGCCATAGCATGTTTTTCGACCTCAGCCTGACTCGTGCTTAGGGAAACTTCAAACGAAGCGCGTGGCTTACCATTGATTTGAACAACTACCGTATTTTTATCTGACGCAATTTTGTTTGAATCAAATTCTGGCCATGATTCAAGGTGGACTGATTTCTTATGACCTAAATTGCTCCAAATTTCTTCGGTAATATGTGGAGCAAACGGTGCCAACAATTTTACAATAATCTCGTAATCACTTTTACTAATTTCAACCTTTTCAGCGGCATTAATCAAAATCATGCAGGCCGAAATTACAGTGTTAAAATTGAAATTAACAATATCTTCAGTAACTTTTTTTATTGTTTTATGAAGTAAGGTTTCAAATTCTTTATTAATTAATGATTTATCAACTATTCTGTCTTGCAACTTCCAAACTCGTTCAAGAAATCGTCTTGAACCAACCATATTATCAGTACTCCAAGAAATTTCTTGCTCAAATGGACCCATAAACATTTCATAAACTCGCAAAGTATCAGCACCAACATTTTTTACCACATCATCAGGGTTCACCACATTACCCCAACGTTTGCTCATCTTGCGATTATCTGAACCCAAAATCATTCCTTGATTTTTTAACTGAGCAAATGGTTCTTTGGTACTAACAACACCAATATCAAACAAGAATTTATGCCAGAAACGAGCGTAAATCAAATGCCTAGTTGCATGCTCGGTTCCACCCACATACAAATCAACTGGTGCCCAATATTTTTCTTTTTTCTTATCAACCAGTGCTTTGTTATTTTTAGGATCCATGTAACGCAAGTAATACCATGATGAGCCAGCCCACTGTGGCATGGTGTTTGTCTCACGACGAGCTTTACCTTTACATTTAGGACACTTGGTATTTACCCACTTATCAATTCCCGCCAAAGGAGACTCACCGGTACCGGTTGGTTCATAAAATTTTACTTTTGGTAGGACGACTGGCAAATCTTTCTCGGGCACGGGCACTACTCCACATTTTTCACAATGTACAATTGGAAATGGTTCACCCCAATAACGCTGTCTTGAAAATACCCAATCTTTTAACTTATAGGTAGTTTTTCTCTTGGCTAATCCTTTTTTTTCTAGAAAATCAATAATATCCTTTCTACTTTCTCCTGCGGATTTACCCTTGAATATGACGGGCTCGGTTAGTAAACCGTTACGCATATCTGTAAAACATTTTTCTTGTTTTTCCACCAAATCTTTTTCTTTTTTATCTTCTGGATATAAAACTGTTTTTAATTTAATATTATATTTTTTTGCAAAAGCAAAATCACGTTCGTCATGTGCTGAACATTTAACAATACCAGTACCGTAATCTGCTAAGGCATAACTCGCAACCCAAATCGGAAGCTCTCCGTTTCCTACCGGATCAACAGTGTAACGGCCAGTAAAAATACCCTCTATTTCTTTATTGTCTCCAAACTTATCGATATTTCTTTTAGCAACAATACCTGAAGCAAAAGCTAAAACTTTCTCTTCATCTTTGGTTCCCTTAACCAATTCTTTAAGTAAAGGATGATCCGGGGCAATAACCACAAAAGTATCAGCTGCAAAAGCTTCAAAGTGTGCTGAAAAAGTATCAATTTTCAAATTCATATCCTTAATTGGTGAGGTGAAAATCATACCTTCACTGCGACCAATCCAATTTCTTTGGCTTTCCTTGACACTTTCTGGCCAATTAAGCTCATCAATATCCTTTAATAATCGATCAGCATAGTCAGTAATCTTCAAAACCCACTGTCGCATTGGTTTTTTTTCTACCACCGAGCCACAACGTTCACATTTACCGTCTTCCAAATCCTCCAAAGCCAAACCGGTTTTACAAGACGGACACCAATTAATTGGAGCAAAACTTTCATAGGCCAAACCTTTTTCTAAAAGTTTCAAAAATATCCACTGTGTCCATTTATAGTATTTTGGATCAGTAGTATTAATTTCCCGATCCCAATCATAATTAAAACCAA
>CAZLLX010000018.1:0-7675 GCA_964560805.1 uncultured Candidatus Saccharibacteria bacterium
AGATTAATTTGATTCATAAATACGAAGATATCATATCGGTTGAAAATCTCCTAGACGCTTGGAAAGAATTTTTGAATGGTAAAAAGTCTAGAGCCGATGTCCAAGAGTTTCAGAGACACCTAATGTCTAATATTTTTTTACTACATCGAGAATTAAAAGCAAAAGTTTATAAACACTCGGCCTATGAAGCCTTTAATATTTCAGACCCAAAACCCAGAAGTATTCATAAAGCTAAAGTTCGAGACAGATTGTTACATCACGCTATCTATCGAATTTTGTATCCCTTTTTTGATAAAAAATTTATCTCTGATTCCTTTTCTTGTCGGGTAGGTAAGGGAATTCATAAGGCGCTTGAAAGATTTAATACTTTTTCTCGAAAAGTCTCTAAGAACCACAGTCGTACCCGCTGGGTTTTAAAGTGTGATATTAGAAAATTCTTTGCATCAATTGATCAAAAGATTTTATTAGATATTTTAAACAAACATATTTCTGATACGGATTTACTTTGGTTGTTGAAAAACATTATTGAAAGTTTTAGTAGTACCCCAAAAGGGAAGGGATTACCGCTTGGCAATCTAACCTCACAGCTTTTAGTGAATATTTATATGAACGAATTTGATCAATATGTAAAACACAGATTGAAAGTAAAATACTATATTCGTTATGCTGATGATTTTGTGATTTTGTCTGAAGACAAGGTTTGGTTAGAAGGTATTTTGGTTGAAATGCAGACTTTTTTGAATAATCAACTAAAACTTGATTTGCATCCAAACAAGGTGTTTATTAAAACCGTAGCTTCTGGGGTTGATTTCCTAGGTTGGGTGCATTTTCCATATCATCGAGTGTTGCGGACAGCCACTAAAAGAAAAATGTTTAGAAAGTTGAAGGGTTTAGATGTGGATGAGAATAATGAAAAGGTTTTGGCTTCATACTTGGGTTTGTTGAGGCACGGGGATACGTTTAAAATTAGACAGGATATAATAGACCATTTCCTCGCTAAGTAGTTGACATTATTTGATAATTTGCTAGTATTATAAACCAAAGCTCATAAGGGCTTGTTTTGTTTAAAGCAGAACAAAAAACATATAAAAATTCATGGCACGATCAATCAAAAAAGGACCATATATCGACGAAAAATTACTCAAGAAAATTGAGGGTAAAAAGCCTATCGAAACTGGGATGATTAAAACCTGGTCACGACGTTCACAAATCTCGCCTGAGATGGTTGGTTTTAATTTTGGTGTTCACAATGGTCGTGAACACATTTCTGTTTTAGTCACCGAAGATATGGTTGGTCATCGTTTGGGTGAATTTTCACATACCAAGAAATTCCATCGACATGGTGGTAAAATGCAAAAGGAACTTGATATCAAGCAAAAAGAAGCTGAAACCAGCGCCGCTCAAGCTGCCAAAGCCTCTATTGAAGCTAAAAAATAATTTAAAGTTATGAATATTACCGCTAAATTAAATGATTACAGACAGTCACCACGTAAGGTTCGCTTGATGGCGGATTTGATTCGTGGTAAACAAGCGGTAAAAGCTATTGATATTTTAAACGTTACCGTCAAGCGAGCTGCTGATCCGATTTCAAGCCTGCTAAAATCAGGAATCGCAAACGCTAAGACCAATTTTAGTCTTAACGCCGAGGATTTAGTGGTAAAATCTTTAACGGTTGATAACGGGGCGATATTGTATCGTCGAATGCCACGTGCTCGCGGTACAGCTTATCCTATCCGCAAGCGAACCAGTCATGTCACTTTAGTTTTAGGTGTTAAAGAAGCTGAGGTAAAAACCAAAGCGGTTAAGGCTCCAAAAACTAAGGCTGTTAAAACTAAAAATAAATAATATGTCACATTCAGTACATCCATATTCACATCGTTTAGGTATTATCAGAGATTGGAAATCTCGCTGGTTTGCCTCAAACAAGGAATTTCGTGATGCTTTAAAGGCTGATGTTTTATTGCGTGAATATTTAGAGAAAAAACTTCGTGGTATGTATGTGGCTTCAATTGAAATGGAGCGAAATCAAAAGTCTTTCCGAATTATTATTAAAACTTCACGCCCAGGGGTGGTGATTGGCCGAAACGGTGAAGGTTCAGTGAAACTTCGCGCCGATATTACCAAATTTTTAACCAAGCATAAACTATCTTTTCCTAAGGAATTTAAGCTTGATATTGAAGAAATTAAATCACCAGAATCAAACGCCGCTATTGTGGCCTATATGATTGCCGAAGGTTTGGAAAAACGTATGCCTTTCCGTCGAGTAATGAAACAATCAATGGAAAAAGTTATGGCTAATCGTGATGTAAAAGGGGTTCGTGTCTATCTTGGTGGACGACTTGGTGGTGCGGAAATGGCTCGATCAGAAGAGCTAAAAAAAGGTCAAATTCCGCTTCAAACTTTGCGTGCGGATATCGATTATGCTCAAGAGAAAGCTCATATGACATACGGCGATATCGGAATCAAAGTTTGGATCTATAAGGGTGAAGTCTTTAAGAAAAAATAATTCACCATTAACTAATTTACTATCATGTTATTACCTAAAAAAGTAAAATTCCGAAAGTGGCATACCGCCCGAGAAAACCCACGAAAGGTGGGGAATGAAACTCGTGGAACCTTGGTTTCATTTGGTTCTTTTGGTTTAAAAGCTATTACGGCCGGCCGAATTCGTTCACAAGAAATTGAGGCCGCTCGAAAAACTATTGCTCACTCATTAGGTAAGAATGGTAAAATCTGGACTCGAATTTTCCCAGATCGTCCTTACACTCAAAAGCCAGCCGAAGTGAAAATGGGTAAAGGAAAAGGAGATCCTCAGGGTTATGAAGCGGTTATCCGACCAGGCCGAATTTTGTTCGAAGTAGATGGAGTTGATGCTGTTACAGCCAAGGAGGTTCTTAGAAAGGGAGGCACCAAGGTTCGAGTGAAAACCAAGATTGTAAGCCGTGAACTTGAATAAAAATATGAAAGAATTAATCAAGAAAACTGAAAAGGAATTAGTAGCAATGCTTAAGGAAAAGCGACAAGCTTTACAGACCTTTAATTTTGGTTTGGCGGGTAGCAAGGTTAAGAATGTGAAAGAGGGTAGTGCTTTAAGAAAAGAAATTGCTCGAATTTTAACTGTATTAAAGGTTAAGAAAACTGAAACCAAATAATTATTAATTTTATGACTAAAACAACTAACACAAACACCAAGAAAGTTTTTTCTGGAAAAATTGTTTCAACCAAGATGAAGGACACCGCTGTTGTGTTGGTTGAACGATATACCAAGCATCCAAAATACGGTAAGTTCTTGAAGCATCAAAAGAAATTCAAGGCGCATGATGCTGGTAATAAACACAAAGAAGGAGAGGTTGTCGAAATTGTGGAAACCAAGCCAATCTCAAAGACCAAGAGATTTATAATTTTAGAAAAATAATATGATTCAACCAAGATCAATCGTCGTCATTGCAGATAACACCGGTGCCAAGATTGGCCGTATCTTTAAGGTACTTGGATCAGCCAAAAAGCGCTATGCGCAACTTGGTGAAATTGTTGTTTTGTCTGTACAAAAAGCCGAGCCTCGAAAAACTGTAAAGAAAAAGGATATTCTTTACGCAGTGGTTGTTCGTCAGCGTTCACCATTTCGCCGAAAGGATGGTTCATATATTCGATTTGATGAAAACGCAGTGGTTACTATTGATAAAGCAAAAGGCGAGCCACTAGCCGGTCGTGTCTTCGGTCCTATTCCACGTGAAATTGCTGAAAAAGGTTTCCAGAAGATTGCTTCATTAGCACCAGAAATTGTATAAAACTATGAAAATCAAAAAGAATGACAATGTAATAGTAATTGCTGGTAAAGATAAGGGTAAAACCGGTAAGGTTGTTCGGGCTTTTCCAGCCGATAATATGGTGTTGGTTGAAGGCGTCAATGTTTTAAAGAAGCACCAGCGAGCTACCCGTTCAAATTCTAAAGGCCAAATCGTTGAAAAACCATTACCAATTCACGTTTCCAACGTTATGCTACTTGAAGGCAAGAAGCGCGTGCGAGTTGGTAAGAAGGTGGTTGGCGATAAAAGAATTCGCATTAGCAAGAAAACTGGCCAAGAAATATAATTTTTATGAAAATTTTAACCGTTAAAGAAAAACAGGCAAAAGCATTTGAAACCTTAAAGGGTACTTTGGGTTATAAGAATGCGATGCAAGCCCCAAAATTTACCAAAGTAGTGGTGAACGTTGGTATTGGATCATTGAAAGACAAGAAAAAGATGGAAGTGATTATTGATCGCCTAAACAAAATTACTGGTCAAAAGCCAGCTTTGCGCGGTGCGAAAAAATCAATCGCTTCATTCAAAGTGCGACAAGGTGATCCGGTTGGTTTGGTGGTAACCTTGCGTGGTGCTCGAATGTATTCATTTATTGATAAGTTGATTTTGATTGCTTTCCCTCGAACCAAAGACTTTCGTGGTCTAACCAAGAAGGGTATTGATGAGATGGGTAATTATTCTATCGGTATCAAGGAAAATACTATTTTCCCAGAAACCGCTGACGAAGATTTGAAAGATGTGTTTGGTATGACCGTTACTGTCGGTACCTCAGCTAAGAACAGAAAAGAAGCTGAAGCCTTCCTATCTTATATCGGTTTTCCTTTTAAAAAAGACTAAAACAAAAAATCGCCTTCGGGCGATTTTTTGTTTGTGATATAATGATTTTATGAAACCAAAAGTATTTATTTTTATCGGTCGTTCAGGTTGTGGTAAGGGGACACAGGCAGATTATTTAATGGCTCATCTCATAAATAATAAAGGAGAACTTGCTGAAACCTTGCATATTGAGAGTGGGGCACTCTTAAGAAATTTTGTTAAGGGTGATAATTTTACACAAACAAAACTTCGCTCGGTTTTGCAAAATGGGTCACTTGTACCCGAGTCTATTATTGTGTCTTTGTGGACCGAATATATTATTTCAAACTTTACTGGTACACAAAATATGGTTTTTGATGGTACACCAAGAAAACTTCATGAAGCACAATTACTAGACAACGCCTTGCAATTTTATGGTATCGAGAAACCCGTCGTCCTTTATTTGAATGTGAAAAGTGATTGGGCCGAGAAACGTTTAATTGAAAGAGCCAGAAAAGATGATACTCCTGGCGCGATTGCAAAAAGATTGGCCTGGTTTGAAACTGAAGTCGTAAAAACCCTGAGTTTCTACAAGCATAATTCTTACTATGATTTTGTTGAAATTAATGGGGAACAGCCAATTGAAGATGTTCATAAAGAAATTTTGGCAAAGTTAGGACTTAAATAGGGTACTTGCCACTTGGCTTGAAAAAATATAGTATTCAGTTATGGCTGTTACTATCAAAACAAAGGAAGATATAGAGATTTTAAAAGAAGGGGGTAGGCGCCTCGCCCACATTTTGGCTGAATTGGCCAAGGCCGTAAAACCCGGAGTTTCAACTTTAGAGCTCGATAATTTGGCTCGAAAATTGGTGGCTGAAGCTGGTGATAAATCGGCTTTTCTAAATTACCAGCCACGCGGGGCTAAACGGCCATATCCAGCTGCTCTTTGTGTTTCAATCAATGATGCAATTGTTCATGGCGTGCCAAATGAAAATCCTCAAATCCTAAAAGAAGGTGATATTGTTTCACTTGATATGGGCTTGATTCATAAAGGTTTATTTACCGATTCAGCGATCACGGTAGGGGTGGGCAAGGTGGATGAATCAGCTGAACGATTAATGGCTGATACTAAGCAAGCCTTAATGGAGGGTATTAAAGCCGTAAAAGAGGGTAATTATGTTCGTGATATCAGTTATGCTATTGAAAGATATGTACGCCCAAAGCGCTACGGAATCGTGGAAGAGCTTTGTGGGCACGGGGTGGGTTATAAAGTGCACGAAGATCCTTTCGTGCCAAACTATTGCTTGGATGATAAGGGTGAAAAATTACGAGCGGGTATGGTGATTGCGATTGAGCCGATGCTTAATGAGGGATCAAAACATATTATTTTAGATGATGATGGTTATACTTATCGAACTCAAGATGGAAAGCGCAGTGCTCATTTTGAGCACACTGTTGTGGTCACCAAAAATGGTGCCGAGATTCTAACTATTTTGTAATACTCAATATAATTGTGATATAATTTGGTTTAATGGAACCAAATTTTGAAAATCCTGGTGCAAAATTTTCTTCACCTCAAGAAGAATTAAACTATTTGCGCGAGCAGGTGGCTAAACATGAACAAATTTTGGCGACTAAAGGCGAAAATGTCCCCCGCGAGGAAATAATTACCAGCAAGATTTTAGATTATAAAAATATAAAACCA
This sequence comes from uncultured Candidatus Saccharibacteria bacterium, assembly GCA_964560805.1. Classification (GTDB taxonomy): domain Bacteria; phylum Patescibacteriota; class Minisyncoccia; order Phycocordibacterales; family GWA1-40-21; genus CAIJXO01. The sequence goes on from CAZLLX010000018.1 coordinate 6,307, forward strand.
GCCGAGGTTTTGCATGAGAAATATAAATTACCAGATAAGTCTGTTGAACAAATAGTACTAGATTTGTCACCCGAAGAGCACGACACAAAGATGGAGGAATTGGTTGGTGTGCTGCAAGTTCACGGTTTGATGAATAGTTTGGCGGTTTTAGAGAAAATGAATGATGCTCATTTGGATGATGATTTTCATCGTTTTTTAGTTCAGTATATTAAAGCTGGTTTGCCAGTTGGAACCAATCAAGAAAAAAGTCCATTTTTTAAAGCTCTAAAAATGACTTTGTTTGAAGTATCTTTGCCAGACTCTAAGGGTGATAAAGACCAAAGTAAGGGGCTAAAAGAATTGGTATCAAAGATGGAGCAGTTTTATTCTGGTATGCTCTCGGTGGCTGGGGACACTGATAATCCGGATTATTTTACAATTGAAATTGCAAATCCAAGTCAAAGTGAGGAATTTGTTTTCTTTATTGCTATTCCCGATAATCGCCGAACTCTTTTTGAGAAACAAATTTTATCTATTTTCCCAGAAGCCAAAATCTTTGAGAAGAAAGACGACTACAATGTTTTTTCTGAGGGAAATGTGGCCGTGGCTTCAACCGGTCGCCAGGCAAGCAATCATATTTACCCAATTAAAACATATGAAAACTTTGATTATGATCCGCTAAACATTCTATTGAATAGTTTCTCTAAACTTGACCGAAACACTGAAGGGGCGGCAATTCAATTTGTATTTAAACCAGCGGGCGAGACATACACTGGATTCTACAAAAAAGCTCTAAAAGATATTGATAAGGGCATGAAACTTAAAGAAGCTATTGATATGGATCGCTTAACCGTGCTTGGTACAACTAAAACTATTTTCAAGGATATATTTAAAGGTCTTGATACCAAAAAAAGCGATAAGCCAAAGGAAAAAGAGAATATTGATCCATTAGTAATGGAGAATATTAATAATAAAATTTCTTCACCAACCGTAGCGATTAACTTGCGGGTGGTGGCTTCGGCTAAGACTGAATCAAGAGCTACTACTATTTTGAATGATTTGGAATCAGCTTTTAATCAGTTTGAAAATACTGGCCGAAACAAAATTGCTTTTGATCGAGTAGATTCGTCTAGTTTGTATCGTTTTTTGCGTGAGTTTTCTTTTCGAGTATTTAATGAGAAAAAAGTTTTACCTTTGAATATTAAAGAGGTTACCACCATGATTCACTTACCAGAAAATGAGATTCATGGCACATCACAGTTGAAACAAAGCAAAGCAGGTACCGCTCAGGCCCCACTTGATATGGCAAAAAAGGGTATTTCGCTTGGTAAAAACATTCACCGAAATGTGGAAACTGATATTTATATGGCACCCGAGGATCGTTTGCGTC
>CAZLLX010000019.1:0-7607 GCA_964560805.1 uncultured Candidatus Saccharibacteria bacterium
GGCAGATAGGGGAGTTATTTGTAAAATATTACAAGGTTTATGGTTGGCTTGTTCTATTTTTTACAATTCTAATTTCATCAATTGTTTCTTTTTATATCTTTTATAAGAAAAAATTATAGTTTGTTATCTCTTAGCCCAACCCGCCACGCTAAATAACTTATTAATGGCTGAACAATTAGTACCACAATTGTTGCGACTGTGGCGCATTTCCACTCAACAACGCCAGCGATTATAAAGTAAAGTGAAGAAAGTATCATATAATCGCCATGATCAATTATGGGTAGGTATTCTCCTCTTTTTTTTCCTAATCTCCTTTTAATAAAACTACCAAGGGCGTGTCCAAAGAAGGCTAACAGCGAAAGCTCAAGCGCATGGCTATTAGGGAAGTTTTTTATAATTATTAAACCAAAAATAATAGCGATAATTAAACCACCCCAAGTGGTTGAATCACCAAGTAACCTATTGTTTCCCAAACTCAAATTACAATCAAAAGGATAATCGTACTTAAGTAAATTAAGTTTCCTTTTTGACTCATAAAAGACATTAAAAAGCAAATTAGTTGCAACAGCTGGTACAAAAAATAATAATACGTCGATCATTGCTTTTCTTGTTTAATATCGGTAATAATAAACTTATTTAAACCTAAGAATGAGATAGATTCAACCATCAACTTTAAAGGATTAGGGGAACAGGGGTTTAAGTATGAAACTACGTTAAGGTCTTTTTTGTTTTCAGCTTTAATTAGGGCTGTATTGACGAAATCGTTTTTAATTGAGTACGTGATTGGTATATCAGATGTAATTAATCTAAAATTATACTTGTAGCTTGTTCCATTTGGAATACATGACTTGTAAGGAACTTGAATTGGTAAGATGTTGGTAAGTAGTTTTCTTTCTTTTGCCAGATTGCTAACGCTCAGATTTTTTTCAGTTTTAAATTTAGACAACTTATAATCCTTAAAATCAACCAGAGTTGGTTCACCACTACTATTAATAAAAACGGTATCATTTGGGTTGATAATGATACTCTCATAACTTAAAGCTTTTTCTTGAGATAGACCAGAACTAATTATGGCCAGTAAAATCATTATCCCCGAAAGCAATTTTAGTCTAATGTTCGTATGCTCTATTAGATTGATTAACCCACAATAGATTATAGTCAATAGTACTATTGTTTTTAGATTTACGATTAGAGTATCTTTCTCAATTATGTCAGTCGAAAAAAGGAGTAAGGATGATATTGTGTTTATTAACGTTCCAACACCTAAAATCTTCGAGGGGTATTTATCTTGCGCCAGTAAGTACAACATAAATATATTTAGGATATTTGTCCTGGCTAAAATTCCACCGTCGATTGTGCCTTTTATTACAACAAAACTAAGTAGGGTAAAGGTAATCAGCCAGATCAGGTTTCTTTTCTTTGTACCAGTAAGATTAAGGAAATTTTTAATTAGTAAGAATACGGTCGTGATTACCAATATCAAACCACAGAGTCTAATGGGAAGAGGAACAAAGTTTATCATTCCAAATCCAGAATCAACATTGTCTATTTTTTCTATATCTAGCCATGTAAGTATGGTGGACAAGGAAGTCTTGCCCAAGTGATTGTGTGTAATTTCTGAGCTAGTTATATTGTGATTATTTATAAAAAGACTATAGCTTTTTAGCTGTAAACTTGTCTGAGTCGATATAAATATATAGGATAACAAAAAGAAAAAATTTGTAATTAGCAAAAAAGTAAAAAAACATAAGACTGAGTTTCTTTTATACTTTGATACCGCGTTTATTCTTTTTGTGTATAGAAAAAGGGATAGAAAAATTAGTAAAAATATGAAAAAAATGATTTCTCTTATATTACTTCTTCCTTCAAAAAATAGAGAGTGTAGACCAGTTAATAGATTACTGACATACAGAATCATAAGTTGTAGATATACCCATCATAAAACAATTAGATCCAGATTCAAGCCTTGTTGCGTATAGGGTATATGAAGATGTATCAAGCCTATCGCACTCTGTTGTCCCCGTACAAAATCCACCTGCCAGCACATTCGGACTGAAATACTCATACTGGTATCCATCGTTATGTTCAGATGGTCCAGAGGGGTCAGTTGGAAGATTTTTTAAATAAGGAGATAATTCGCTTTCTAGTTCAAGCCACCCTTCATTTTCGTCAGTCGCTGGTGCCATCCATCCTGGGCCGCTTCCGGCTACGACCTCTGGAGCACTACCGTGGTCAAGAATATATAACTGTATTGCTTTGTTTATTTCTTGGATGTCACTCATTCTTCTAGCATCACGAGCTTTAGCTCGAGCGTTGTTTAGAGAGGCGAGTACGACACTTGAAAGGAGGCCGATGATGGCAATTACAACCAATAATTCAATCAAGGTAAAACCGCGTTCTTTTTTCATAAATAATTAAATTATAAAGCGATATAAAAAGCTAAGACAATACAAACAACAGAGAATATAACCATTATTGTATTAGCACCTTTTTCATCTTTGGCTAAACCCCACTTAATTACCAAATTTGTAATTCCACCACCTTTACTTGTGGCGGGGTGGTAATTATAATTGAAATTTGAACCATTATTAAATTCTACTCCCATAATTGTTAATATTATAAACTATTTATTAGTATAAAGCGATGGTCTTTTCAATCATTTTATTGAAGTCAAATTCTTGATTGATTTTTTCCTGGATTTTGTGGCTTAGAATAAGGGATTTATCAGAGTTTGTGATTAAATAGTTTATAGCATTACTTAAGTCTTTAGCGTCGGCAGACTTAACAATTAAACCGTTTTCAGCGTCATCAATTATTTCGGCAATTCCACCGACACGCGTGCTAATAATTGGTAAACCTGCCTGACCAGCTTCAAGTAAGACATATGGTAGGGCTTCGGTAATTGACGGTAGAACAAATAAATTAAATGCTTTTAAATATTGAGAGGCGTTATCAATTTTGCCGACGAGAAATATTTTATCATTTAATTTTGCCAAATCTATTTCGTTTTGAAGTGTCTGTCTTTCTTCACCCTCACCGATCACGATTAATTTAAAATTTGCTTTCTGGTTTCTGTCTAAAATTTTTACCGCCTGGATTAGGTATGTTAATCCTTTATTTTTGTGTAATTCAGCAATACAACCGACTAGATAACCATCCAGTTTAATTTTTGTTTCAGTTTCTAACCTTGATTTAGCTTCGGACGGTGACAAGAAGTTTATTAGACTAACTCCATTTCTAATCACTGTAATTTTATTTAAAGTCTTATTCTTAGCCTCAATTTGTTTTTTGGTTTGCTCAGAGACGGCAATTGTTTTATGAGAAATAACAATAGTTAGCAGATGAAAAAAACGGATAATTTTTTTCTGCCACCAACTTCGATCTTCGTTAAAGGCCCAACCATGACTGGTAAAGACAATTTTGGGCACACGAGATAGGCGACAGGCAAGTCCTCCCAGAATACCCATTTTAGAACTATTAAGGTGAACAATATCTGGCTTTTCATTCCTTATAATTTTAATTAATTGTCGGAAAGCTTGCCAATCTTGATATAAACTTAGTTTGCGATTAAGTTTTTTAATTTGAATTACTTCAATTTCGTTTTCCTGTAGACGTTGTGACAGATCACCACCTTCTCCAACGATTACTTTAACTTCAAATTTATCTTTCGGAATATTTAAAGCCAAATCAAAAACATATTTTTGAGCACCACCCCAATTGGCTTTGGTTATTGCTAAAATTACTTTCTTTTTTTCATTCATAAGCGAATAAATTATAACATCTTTTTCCCTTGAAAAATATTGAAAAAATTGTATACTATGGTTAATTATGAATCGTTGGAATAAGCGTGGTTCGGTTATATTGTTTATCGGCGATCTAATTCTCTGGCTCTTTTCCTTGTGGTTTACGCTACTTTTGCGTTATGGAGAAAAGCCATCGCTAAGTATTTTTGAAGATCATTTAATTCCATTTTCAATTCTTTTCGTTTTTTGGATAATCGTTTTTTATATTGCCGGTCTATATGATAAACAGACCAGAGTCTTTCATCGATATCTTACTGTCCGCTTGTTAAATGCTCAGATTGTGAACAGCGCTTTGGCAGTTATCTTTTTCTATTTTATACCATCATTTGGTATTGCTCCGAAAACAATCTTATTCATTTATCTAATTATTTCATTTGCATTGATCTCTGTTTGGCGAATTTTTGGCCGAGGCAGTTTTGGTGAAAGCGATAAAGAACAAACTTTAATCATTGGTGAAGGGGAAGAGCTTAATGAACTGGTTGATGAAGTTAATAATAATGGACGTTATGGTTTATCATTTTCTGTCATTGTTGACTTGCAAAAAACTCCGGTAGATATAAAACATTTGTTAAAGCAAATTGAGGAAAAGAATATAACCTTGGTTGTTGCTAATCTAGAAAATAAAAAATTTGAAGATAGCTTACATAATTTTTATAATTTAATATTTTCACAGGTTCGCTTCGTTGAATTCAATGATTTGTATGAGGATGTTTTTGACCGTGTCCCTGTTTCCACTCTTGGTCATGATTGGTTTTTGAAGAATATTTCTTTTACCTCTGGCGGAGTTTACGATATTTTTAAACGTTGGACCGATTTCATTATTGCTTTTTTGCTTGGTATTATCTCTTTAATTTTTTATCCCTTTATTATTCTAGCGATAAAATTGGATGATGGGGGATCAATCTTTATTAAGCAAAAAAGAGTCGGCCAAGATAATTTGGAAGTTGAAATCTTAAAATTTCGTAGTATGAGTTTTAACGATAATGAAGATAAAACCATAAGTAAAGAAAATAAAATTACTTTGGTTGGAAACTTTTTACGTCGTTCTCGTTTGGATGAATTACCACAACTCTGGAATGTCTTAAAAGGAGATTTGTCTTTGATTGGACCACGTCCTGAATTGCCAAGATTGGCTAGCGAATATGAAAAGCAAATTCCGTATTATAGTATCCGTCATTTAATTAAACCCGGTTTGTCTGGTTGGGCACAGATCTATCATGAAAATCATCCACATCAAGGTTTAAATATTGAGGAAACAAAAAACAAGCTGTCGTATGATTTGTACTATATAAAGAATCGTTCATTTTGGATCGATCTTCAGGTTGGGTTAAAAACTATTAAAACCCTTTTGTCTAGAGCTGGTCGTTAAAACTTTGTTTGCAAAACAGGGTTAAATGTTTATAATAAGTCCTATGTTAAAAAGACGATTTTGGGCGGTAATTCTTTTATTAATTGCAGTCGTAGTCGGTTATTTTGTTTATACAACCAGCGTTTCCGATTCCAAGTATAATTTTAAACTTGGTTTGGATTTGAATGGTGGTATTCAGTTAATTTATAAGGCAGATACTTCAGCTGTTTCATCAGCCGATGTATCGGGTAAGATGACTTCACTCAAAGATTTGATTGAGCGCCGAGTGAACGTTTTTGGTGTGTCAGAACCGATTGTTCAAGTGGAAAAGGTGGGTGGTTTATCCGGTACCCCAACATATCAACTTGTGGTTGATTTACCTGGCGAAACAAACATCGCCGGAGCAATCGCTCAGGTGGGTAAAACCTATACTTTGGACTTTCGCTTATTAAAAGCTAATGCTTCAACTACCTTGTCAGCTGAATCATTTGAGGCGACTGGCTTAACTGGTTCTCTTTTAGAGAAAGCAACGCTTGAATTTGATCCAAATTCTGGCGTGCCAGTTGTTGCTCTTCAGTTCAATTCTGAAGGTTCAACCTTATTCGCCAAAATTACCAAACAAAATATCGGCCGAAATCTAGCAATATTCTTGGATAATAATTTGATTCAAATGCCAGTTATTCGAGAGGAAATTCCTGGTGGTAAGGCCACAATCTCTGGTGGTTTTTCTGGTCCAGATGGTATTAAACAAGCCAAAGATTTGGTTAACAATCTAAATCTTGGTGCTCTGCCTTTACCAATTGAACTTGTTTCAACTCAAAGCGTTGGAGCATCACTTGGTAGCGAAGCGGTGGCCGCTAGTATGCAAGCTGGACTTTGGGCCTTTATCATCATCGCTTTGTTCTTGATAATTTGGTATCGCTTGCCCGGTTTCTTGGCCGTGATTTCTCTTGGTATCTATGTCGCGATTAACTTGGCCTTGTTCAAATTAATTCCTGTTACCTTAACGGCGGCCGGTATTGCTGGTTTTATTCTTTCATTGGGTATGGCAGTGGATGCAAACATCTTGATTTTTGAAAGAATGAAAGAAGAGTTAGCTCGTGGTCGGGAATTGGGTGATGCAATCAAAGAAGGGTTTGCACGTGCTTGGTTATCTATCCGAGATAGTAACACTTCAAGTATTATTACCGCCGTAATCTTGTACTACTTCTCAAGTACACCAGTAGTTAAGGGTTTTGCTTTGGTGTTTGGCTTGGGTGTGTTAGTTTCAATGTTTACCGCTATTACTGCTTCACGAACCTTGTTGTTGGCTATCAAGCATAATCATGCTGGTCGTTTTATGAAATTCCTCTTCCAAAGTGGAGCAACTAAATAAATTATATGTTTATCGTAAAAAATCGTAAAATCTTCTATATCTTTTCTGCCGTATTGATTGTCGCTTCAATTTTATCGCTATCATTCTGGAAACTTGAAGTCGGAATCGATTTCAAAGGTGGTTCGGTAATTGAAATTGGTTATGTTGATACCAAGCCAGCGTCGGATTTAATTGAAAAAAATATTTCAAGTTTGGCAACGGAAATTTCTCTTGGTTCATATGTTTTGCAAGCCCTTGGTGATACTAATTACTCTGTTAAATCTCGAGTGATTACTGATCAGGAAAGACAAAAAATTGAAAAAGCTTTTTCAAATAACGGTCAATTTAAAATTGATGTAAAGAAAGTTAATTCAATCGGACCATTAATTGGTAAAGAGGCTGCCAGAAAAGCTATTTGGTCTATTATCTTGGTTATCATTTGTATTGTGTTGTTTATTACTTTCGCTTTCCGAAAGGTTTCTAAGCCAGTTTCATCTTGGAAATATGGTTTGATGGCGATTGTCGCTTTGGCCCACGATGTGATTATTCCAACCGGAGTTTTCTCTATCCTTGGTCATTACTTGGGTTACGAAGTTGATACCTTGTTCGTGACCGCTTTGTTGGTTATCCTCGGTTTCTCAATTCACGATACTATTGTGGTTTACGATCGTATTCGCGAAAATTTGCGTGAAGCTCATCGAGATAATGTTTTAAGTGATGCCCATAAAGAAGGTAAGAAAACTTTTGAAATGATCGTTGGTGAATCAGTTTCTCAAACCTTTGTTCGTTCAGTTAACACTTCAATGACAACGATCTTGGCTTTGATTGTTTTGTACTTTATGGGGCCAGTAGCTACTGAACACTTTGCCTTGGCTTTGATTATTGGTGTGGCGGTTGGTACTTATTCTTCTATCTTCATCGCTTCAGCTCTTTTGGTTACAATTGAAAAGTGGCAGAGACGGGTAAAATAAATGCCTAAAAAACAAGATACATCATGGGGTGGGGTGGCGGATTGGTACAATGAACTTCTAAGTTTTGAAGGTACCTATCAAAAGGATTTAATCTTACCTAATTTGCTTCGCCTAATTGAACCGAAAAAAGG
>CAZLLX010000020.1:0-7253 GCA_964560805.1 uncultured Candidatus Saccharibacteria bacterium
CAAAATTACTATAACATTTTTATGGCTAAAAACAAGCTTTTTCCGTGTTGCGGGGGCAGGACTCGAACCTGCGTCTCAAGGTTATGAGCCTTGCGAATTACCGCTACTCTACCCCGCTTTCCTCATTATTTCACACTTTTAATGATTATGCAATTATTGGTACGCTTGCTAAGGAGTGTCTCTTGGAGGGGCTTCGCAGGCGGGTAGCCGAGAGAGAGCAATTTTTCAGCAGAAAAATATGCGCACCCGGAAAGAGATACTACTTGGCAAGTGCTTTGCTAAATATACTTAAACTCTTGAAAGACCGTCTCGTACAGACCAATAACTCTTTTTGCTTCACGATGACTAATCACAAATTCACTTCCTTCATGTGCCACTGCATTTCTAATCTTATGAGCTTCCCAAGCCGCATCCAAACTATGCATTGTATTTGGATCAACCGCTTTTAACTTATCACCCAAACTTGGTTGTAAATAACCTTTACCTTCTAATAATTCACTAAGCATAATATCGCATTCTAAAATTGCTAATTTCCAATCACTTTGATTTTCAGAATTAATATGTAGAATTACTTTTTGCCATTTTGGATTTTTAATGTCGTGAAAATCTGGATCTTTATTTACCTTAGCAATTGTACCAGTTGCCTCAAGCATTGAGCCACGAACTTTCATTAGATTCAAAAGCGTATTAATTATTGAAATAGTTAAAATAAAAGATAAGACAAATGAGAATGGGTATATCTTTGCCATCAACAAAGCCCCGTATTCTGGCAAAAGGAGCCAAAACTTGTAAACAACTGAAACTGGGCCAGAACCATCAGTCACTGAAGCCGGTAAATAACGAGACAAATACACCAACAGAACAGCCAAAGCCAGTAAAGCGCCGAAAGTTAGTTCAGATAACCACTTAAACATAGTCTAAATTATATCACATTTATTTCTGACCCTCAAAATCTTTTCCGGCCTTAAACAAAACGGCTTCATTAGAGTGTTTAGCAATTAACTGAATTCCCAAAGGCAGGTCTTTATCCCCCACTTTCATTGTACCCGAAGGAACAGACATCGCTGGCACACCAGCCAAATTGATTGGCACGGTAAAAATATCTTCCAAATAAAGCTGAAGTGGATCATTAATTTTCTCACCCAATTTAAAGGCTGGTCCGGGAGTGGTTGGAGTAGCAATAATATCAACATCTTCAAACGCCTTGCGATAATCTTCACGCAACATATCGCGCACAATATTAGCTTTGTTGTAATAGGCATCGTAATAACCAGAAGATAGCACGTATGTTCCTAAAATAATTCGACGCATTACTTCTTTACCAAAACCAGCCTGACGAGTTTTAAAATAATCGTCTACCATATTTACACCATCTTTATGTAAACCATATTTCACACCATCTAATCGCGCCATGTTGGAAGAAACTTCGGCGGGCACCAAGGTATAATAAGTTGCCAAAGAATAACCAATATTTGGCAAACTTATTTCTTTGACTTCGTAACCAAGTTTTTTAAACTTTTCAATTGACTCTTGGAAATTTTTTAAGACTTCTGGTTTGATACCTTCTACCTTCAGAGCTTCTTTCGGAATACCGATTTTAAGTTTTTTAGTAACTTTTGTTAGATCTGGTTTTTTGATTGTGGTGCTATCAAATTCATCCTGGCCAGCAATACAATCAAAAATTATCTCTGCGTCATCAGTATTTTTTGCCAAAGGACCAATTGTATCAAAGGATGAAGCCATCGCCATCAAACCGAAACGCGAAGTAGCGCCATAAGTAGTTTTTAAACCAACCAAACCACAAAAAGCCGCTGGCTGGCGAATAGAACCTCCAGTATCAGAACCAAGGGCCGCCAAGGCCATATCACCCGCGACAGCTGCCGCTGATCCACCCGAAGAACCACCAGGGACTCGCTCCAAATCCAAAGGATTATAGGTTGGTCCATAAGCCGAGTTTTCAGTTGAACCACCCATGGCGAATTCATCACAATTTACGCTACCTAAAAGCACTGCGCCAGCTTCTTTTAATTTTTTAATCACGGTTGCATCATAAGTGGCTGTATAATTTTCTAAAATCTTTGAAGCACCAGAGGCGATTTTATCTTTAACCAAAATTACATCCTTAACCGCGATCGGAATACCGGTAAGTAAGGTGGCCTTTCCTGATTTTATTATTTCATCGGCTTTTTTGGCTTGATCTAAAACATCAGAATAAACTCGCAAGTAAGCATGAATTTGTTTATCATTTTTCTCGATATTCGCCAAATAAGCCTGGGCCAGTTCTACGGCGGTATATTTACCAGAAATTAAATCGTCATGCGCTGATCTGATTGTTAAATTTTTTGTATCAATCATAAAATTAACCAATTATTTTCTTAACTTTCAAATAATTGCCGTCTTTCTTGGGAAACTCTCGGGTAATTACTTCAGTATTAGAACCAGATTCATTTTTTGCCACATCTTCCCGAGCCACATTTCGCAAATCAGGAATCTTTCTTTCCAAGGCGCCTTGAGATACCGCATTTTTGATTTGATCCACATAACCCAAAATTGAGCTTACATCCTTTAGGTAAGTTTTTTTTTGCTCGTCAGTTAAATCAATCCTCGCCAATTTAGCCAATTTTTCAATGTCTTTAATTTCTAACATAAGTTAAATACTAGCACTTTTTATTAAATATTCAAAAGCTATTTTATCAGATTTATAAATTCATCTTCGGTCAAAACTTTGACCCCTAATTCCTGTGCTTTATCAAGTTTTGAACCAGCTTCGGCCCCAGCCACCACATAAGTAGTATTTTTTGAAACCGATGAAGAGACTTCCCCGCCCAAAGCTCGAATTTTGTCTTTGGCTTCGTCGCGAGACATAGTCTGAAGTGAACCAGTCAAAACAAAAGTTTGCCCGGACAAGCTCTGTTTCCCCGCCTTCGCGAGGATGACAAACGAAGAAATAATTTCAACTTCTTTTAGTAGACCCTGTAAAACTTTTTTATTTTCTTTGTTAGCAAACCAATCAACAATAGCCTGAGCCACAATCGGACCAACTCCATTTAGTGATTGTAATTCATCAAAAGTAGCAGTACTTAATTTCTCAATTGTGCCAAAATGCTTTGCTAAATCAATTGTTGTTTCTTCTCCAACTTGTGGAATTGATAAACCAACCAAAAATCTTGGCAGGGTAATTTTTCTAGAATTTTCAATTGAAGCCAGTAAATTATCTACCGATTTTTCAGCAAACCGCGGTAAAGCCAACAAATCACCGCGCTTTAATGTAAACAGATCTTCATATGAAGTAATTAAATTATTATCAAGCAAAACATCAATTATTTTTGGACCACAACCATCCATATTAAAGGCTTTTTTTGAAACAAAGTGATAAAACTTTCGACGTTTCTGAGCAAAAGAATCTTTACTAACACAACGCCACGCCGCCTGCCCTGGCACTCGTTCGATTCGGCCATCACCACCACAATCTGAAACAAACTTTGGAAAAACATAAGGTTTTTCCTTGCCTGTTCGTAAATCTTTAAGTACGGTCACAATATCAGGAATTACATCCCCCGCTTTTTGTAAAACGACTGTATCACCAATTCGCACATCCAATCTTTTTATTTCATCTTCATTATGAAGAGTGGCTCGAGATACAGTCGAACCCGCGACTTTGACTGGTTGTAAGTGCGCCACGGGCGTAAGAACACCAGTTCGACCAACTTGTAAAACAATATCTTCAACCACAGTTGTCACTTGCTCCGCGGGAAATTTATAGGCCACGCCCCAGCGTGGGGTTTTACCAGTGTAACCCAACTTTTCTTGAATTAATCTGGAATTAACTTTAATCACCACTCCGTCTAAAGCATAATCCAAGCTATCTTTTTTCTTGGTCCAATCTTCATAAAATTTTTGCACCCCAACTAAAGAATTGACGACCTTAAAGTAAGGATTTGTTTTAAAACCAAGTTTTTTCAATAGTTCAATTTCTTCACCTTGAGTTTCAGGACGATTCAGACCAACAATTTTATCAATGTCATATATAAAAGTATCAAGTTTTCTCTTGGCGGTAACTTTTGGATCAAGCTGTCGAATTGAACCGGCACCCGCGTTTCGCGTGTTCGCAAACAATGGTTCACCAGTCTTTTCTCGTTCTTTATTTATTCGTTCAAGTTCCTTTTTATTTAACCAAGCCTCACCCACTGCAATCAAATCAATTTCTTCATTTAAAATGAATGGAATTGATTGAATCGTCTTGAGGTTTTCAGTGACATTTTCACCGATCTGACCATCGCCTCGAGTTGCACCCTGAACAAAATTACCGCCCTTGTAAGTTAAAATAATTTTAAGACCATCAATTTTTAATTCAACGCAATAATCAAGTTTTTCATTTTTCAAAGTCGGCTCTTTTTCAATCATTCGCTTAATTTTTTCTTCCCATTTTTGCAATTCTTCATAATCAAAAACATCATCAAAAGACCATTGTCTGATTTCATGATTTACTTTTTTAAATTCTTTTAGCGGATCACCTCCCACTCGAGCAGACGGGCTTAAGGGCGAAACCAATTTAGGATTTTCTTCTTCAATCTTAATCAACTCTTTCATCAAAGAGTCGTAAGCCTCATCAGAAATCTCAGGCTTGTCCAAGACATGGTATTGATAGCGATGATGATCAATCAACTTGATTAATTTTTCGTAACGGTCTTTCATAATTTAGTATGATTGTTCAATCGCCCTCTCCACTTTATCTTCTAAATCTGTATCGTATCCTCTGGAAATGATGTAAGTTAAAAGTTTAGTCTTATTAGAATCAGACCAAGTCTTTTTAACATCAGCCGAATAATTTGCCTTAGATTCTTCAGATACTTTATCAGTCTTTCTTAATGTCAATTCTGCTCCATACTCTAAATTATCAATCTCATCATAATCAAACAAACCTTCTTCAACTTTAATATCTTTATACAGTAAATATTCTCTTCCGCTGTCGGCAGCAAAGAAGGCGTGAATCGATTGACGAGTAGCGGTTGAAATAGCCAATTCCTTTAAAGCAACCGAAAAAATTGATAAACCGATAGTTAAAAGCAGACTCGAAATTAAGACCGAGAAAAGTAGGGCAAAACCTTTTTTATTTGTAAATTTATTCTTGGCCATATTAATAATTATAAATTACGGTCTGTACACTTAGTAAATTATCGGGCGCCCATCTAATATTTACAGTTACCAAAGCCTGATTTAACCCACCATCTATTTCATTCATTTCAATCAAAATCTGTCTAGTAAATTTTGTCGGACTGGTGCCTCCATATCCATAAAAACCATCAGAATCTTTGGTTAAATAATCATTTGTAGAAAAAACCTCAATATCATCAGCTACTTCGTCTGAATTAATTATTGTATCGATTTCACAACCGTCAGTTAAACCGTTATCTACATCCAATTTACAAGTTTCAAATATTTCTAAATTGTTCCAATCATAATTATTATTAATAGCCACCTCATCTCGCTTATTTTTGATATATTCAATAACGTCTTGAGCTAAATATGAAGCAATCATTTGATCTTTGGTATAAACAGCTGACGACAAACCTTTTTGAGCAATAGTAATTGGGGCAGCAACAGCAACCATCAAAATAGAGATGGCGACCAAGGCCTCAAGCAAAGTAAAACCTTTATTTAATTTTAATTGTTTAATATTATTCATCGGTTCTTGATCTTTGCGATACACTTGTTTGTAGATCAAAGACTGTATCTGCCCCATTTTTCCCTGGTACCCGGCCTTCTAAAACAATAATCAATCTTGGCTGTTTCATCAAACCTCCGCTCTCACCATCAAAAATAAAGAAATTCATTTTTTCTATTTCAATTTCATCTATTGTTGTTAAAGGTACATAATCACGTCCATCCAAACAATCATCATCTGATTCGAGCTCAATACAGCTTTCAATAATCTTTGCTTCATCATCATATCGGTAGTAAGCATGTTCATATTTTTTTGAAATAGTATCAAAATAAGCCTTAGGCGATCTGTATCCAAACCATTTCGCACCGCCACCAACACAAGATGCCTGTGGGCTACCAGTATCGTCAATACACTGATATTCAATTCCAACTCTTACATCTTTTGATATACCATCCAAAGCAAAGTTGAGGGTGTTTATTGCTGTTTTAATTGATTGAGCTTTTCGACTGGCATCAATAATGCTTAGCAAGGCCGTAGAAGCCACAACCATCACCACCGAAAAAACCGCAATGGCCACCATCATTTCCACCAGGGTAAAACCGAATTTATTATTTTTTAATGGGTTTTTTTTCATTAGCGATTTTTAACAAAAACCAGGCCATTAAATTGAACTTTAACTTCTCTGGTATTTTCATCAGCCCCATCATTACCATCGGTTAAAATTATCTTAGCAAATCTTTTCCGAACGCCATCAGCAGTAATCAAAGCGTCTGGATTGGGACGAACAAAAACAATATCAAGAACAGATGAGCTGCTACAACTCCAGTTTATATCCTCATCACCACCAACATCAGAGACACACAGTTGTTTGATCCTATTTCCCCTTTGAATTGTAAAACGTTTAACACAACCATCGTTAATATCACAGGTACTAGGATCAATTAAGGTTTCATTTCGACCGTCAAAAATACCGTCACTTATTACCTTATTATTCTGAGTAGTTGCATCTAAATCAGCAAATAAAATAAATGAGGTCGGTGAGCTGGTTTCAAAATGAACACCATACGGTATAAAATTATCAGTAAAATTCGACTCAGAAAATGTTACAAAGTTTTTAATGTTTACGCCATAAGTCTGTGCCTGTCTAACTGTTAAAGCCACATCGTAGGCCAAATTCGTTAGAAAAATTGTACTATTAAAACGATTCTGACTAAATAAAACAACACCGGTTAAAATGACAAAGATGGTGATGGTAACCAAAAGCTCAACCAGGGTAAAGCCTTTTTTTATTCTTGTTTTTATGCTTGAGAACCTAAAAATCATTAATCTATTATATCATCAGATTGGCGAGATTAAAAACGTCAATATTTAGAAAATAAACCAAAAAGAAGCCGAGAATGAGAAACGGAGCAAAAGGTATTTCGGTTCGACGACCGATTTTACATTTTAGAAAATTTATCTTTGACAAAAACATTAAAATTAAACCAAATATGGCACCAATCCAAAAGGCCAAAATTACCGCCGATAGACCAGACATCAAACCAAGGAACCAGCCAATAACCAAAACTAACTTTGGGTCCCCCATTCC
>CAZLLX010000021.1:0-6962 GCA_964560805.1 uncultured Candidatus Saccharibacteria bacterium
TCTTGGTAAAAATTTTAAATAATATGAAAAAAGGGAAATTGATTGTAATCGACGGGATTGACGGAAGTGGTAAGGCAACTCAGACCAAGTTGCTTGCTCAACATTTATCAGAAGCTGGTTTAAAGGTTAAGACCATTGATTTTCCTCGTTATGTTGATAATTTTTTTGGTAAACTAATTGGGGAATATTTATCTGGAATTTATGGAGATTTTATTCAAACTGATCCAAGGGTGGCCTCGGTTTTATATGCAGCCGATCGTTTTGAATCAAAAGAAAAAATAGAAAAGTGGTTGAATCAAGGTTATATCGTTCTTTGCGATCGTTATGTAACGGCAAATCAAATTCATCAAGGTGGAAAAATTCGTAGTCTTAAAAAACGTCAAGAATTTTTGGCCTGGCTAGAAAAAATGGAATTCGGAGTTTTTAAAATTCCTAAACCAGATTTGGTTGTTTATTTGGATGTACCTTTTGAGGTTAGCCAGTACTGGTTAAAACAGAAAGTGGCTTTACGAAAAAAAACTTCTTACTTGAAATCTGGTCGACGAGATGTGGCAGAAGATAATTTAATGCACTTGAAGGATTCACGCAACAGTGCTTTGTGGTTAACAAAAAATAATAAAAATTGGTCTAAAATTGAATGTTGTAGAGGTATGTATTGTTTACTTCCAGAACAAATTCATCAACAAGTTTGGGATTTAATTACTAGTCATTTAAAACTTAAATAATATGCAAGACAAACAAATCGAAAAGTTGATAAAAGGGGAGGAAGCAAGACAGAAAAAAGTGGTTAATCTAATTCCGTCAGAAAATTATGTTTCTAAAGATGTGCTGACAGCCTTGGGTAGTATTTTTGATAATAAATATGCAGAGGGGTATCCACACAAACGATATTATGGCGGCCAAACTTTTACTGATAAATTGGAATTGTTGTGTCAGGATCGAGCCTTGAAACTTTTTGGTTTGAAATCGACTGATTGGGCGGTGAATGTCCAGCCATTGTCTGGTGCCCCAGCCAATCTGGCGGTTTACTTAGCTTTGGTTCCATTAAACGACCGTTCGACAAGCTCAGGTCAGGGTAAAATCATGGGTATGACTTTAACCGCTGGTGGGCACCTTTCACACGGGCAAAAAGTATCAATGACCGGTAAGGCTTGGACTCAGGTTTCTTATGGTGTTGATCCAAAAACTGAAATGATTGATTACGAAGCCTTGAAAAAACAGGCAATTGCTGAAAAACCAAACTTGATTGTGGCTGGTTTTACCGCTTATCCGCGCGAAGTTGATTTTAAAAAGTTTAAAGAAATCGCTGATGCTTGCGGGGCCTATTTGA
Organism: uncultured Candidatus Saccharibacteria bacterium; assembly: GCA_964560805.1. GTDB lineage: Bacteria > Patescibacteriota > Minisyncoccia > Phycocordibacterales > GWA1-40-21 > CAIJXO01. The sequence goes on from CAZLLX010000021.1 coordinate 1,331, forward strand.
TGGTTGATATGTCTCACTTTGCTGGTTTGGTCGCTGGTGGCGTATATAATTCTCCATTTGTTTACGCGGATGTCGTGACCACCACCACTCATAAAACATTACGCGGTCCGCGTGGTGCCATAATTTTCTCTCGTCGAAATAAAACCGTGAAAAATTCTAAAGGTGAAGATGTTAGTATTTCAACCTTGATTGATAAAGCGATTTTCCCTGGCCTTCAGGGTGGTCCGCATATGGGGCAGGTGGCTGGTATAGCTGTAGCGTTAAAAGAAGCCAATACTCCGGCTTTCAAAAAATACGCTAAACAAGTTAAAATTAATGCCAAAGTTTTAGCGGAAAACCTACAAAAACTTGGATGGCGTATTGTGTCTGGTGGAACTGATTCGCACTTGCTTTTGGTAGATACTTGGATGAACGGTCTGGGTGTATCTGGCAGTGAAGCTGAGGTAAAATTAGAGAAAAATGGAATTATTTGTAACAAGAATACTATTCCCGGTGAAACCCGAAGTGCGTTTGATCCATCAGGTATCAGAATTGGTTCACCAGCGGAAACTACTCGCGGGGCCAAAGAAAAAGATATGATCAAATTAGCTGAGCGAATCGATAAGGTTTTAAGAAAATAATGATTTTAAAAGTAAAAAAACTAAATCCAGATGCCATCATCCCTAAATATGCCCACTTTGATGACGCCGGTTTTGATTTATTTGCAATTGAAGACACTTTAATAAAAGTAGGGGAAAGAAAAGTAATAAAAACTGGTTTGGCGATGGAGATTCCAACTGGTTATGTGGGTTTAGTTTGGGATAAAAGTGGTATATCAGTTAAAGAAGGAATCAAGACTTTGGCAGGAGTTGTTGATTCAACATACAGAGGAGAAGCGTTAGCGGCCGTAATTAATCTAAGTAACAAAGACTATGAGTTTAAAAAGGGCCACAAAGTTGCTCAAATGATTATTCAGAAAAAAGAAACAGTAGAATTTGAGGAGGTTTCTGAGCTTGATAATACAGTTCGTGGTGATAGTGGTTTTGGTAGCACTGGTAAATAAAATTATGAAATCACAAACCCCCTGGAACAATCATTTAAATAATTCAAACTCCGTGGGGGGGGCTTTACAGTTCAAATCTTGATCCAAACCAAGAAATAATTTTAGGGACGAAGCGACGGCTAAACAAAACCGACAAACCGTTAATCTTTGTTGGCACGGATGTATCGGGTGAATTACATTTGGGCCACGTGTCACTTTTGGCTATCGCTGAAATGTTGGCGACGCAATTTCAATCTAAATTAATTGTTTCACTAAATGAAATTGAATCTATTTGCTCGCGGGATAATAATTTAAAAGACTTATTTAAAAATCGAGCCAAAATTACTTCAATATTAGAAAACCATCAGACTATTGTTCACAGCCGAGCTGATGATATAAATCTAACGCTTTTTGCTTTGCGAATTTGGCGTCTGACTATGAAAGATAAAACGAAAACCGCCGAGCTAAATAAATTTTACAATTCCAAACTTGGCCCAGCTGATATTTTGTCTGTCATCGTAATGGCCGTGTCTCCAATTTTTGTTTGCAAACAAAACAATCAAAGTTTGGTATTAATGGTGTATGGAGTAGACGAGAGGGAACATTTAGAATATATCTACCATTTATATCAAACCTCTTGGTTTAAAACGGAAGCCAAACAAATTTTGAATACTAAATTACCAAAACTTAATTATCTTTTAATTAAATTACTACCCGACAAAACCAATCATTTTAAAATGTCCAAGACTCGTCCAAACACCACTATCTATCTGTCGCAAATATCAAATCGCACTAAGCTGACCCAACCTATTTATGATTATTTGTCTAAACTTGTCCCCATCATCGCCAATACCCCTAAGGCCAGCCAAAACTCGTGGTTAGCTGAAGTTGCTAAGGTGTTTTTCTAAAGGTTCGGACAAGGACGGTCCTTGTCCGAGGAATACCCTTATTTTGAGCCATAGAATACTATATAGTTTGACAAAATCGTCAAACTATTGACTTTTGAGGTGTTTGGGTGTATAATAGTAAGAGAATATAGAATTTTGATAAAAATCGCGATTCACCACAGCTTTTAGTGGATTTTTACTAAATCTATTGAAAGTTGTGGTGAACGGTAGTAACCACATAAGAAGAAAACAAGACAGATAAGGAGATGACGCCATGGAAAAAACCATGACCCCATCAGAGCCGTTGAGCGCAGGACAGATTTCGAAGGTTTACGACCTTTTGGTCGCCGGCCTCCGAAAAGCAGGACTTCCGAGTGAACCTTCCCAGGTGGTCATCGAGACCCAGGGTGGTGAGTTCGTGGAGGAATGCATTGCGGCTTTCCGCAAGCGTGTTGAAGCGATCAGTAGTGTTATGATCACTCGCCGCGTCAAGGTCAACCGCGGCCTCAAACCGCAGGAAGTCCTCGATGCCACGGGCCGGAAGCAGTACACGAACGGTGAAGTTGTCGCCATCATGCCGAAGGGCGAGGGAGACGAAGCCGAAGTCGTGTTCTTCAAGCTCGATCGCTGGGTGAGCGACGCCGATCTCGAAAAGGAATACGCACTGCGCGGTTTGAAACCCGCCGACCCATACTCCTTGGCCGCTGTCAATCAAGCGGATCCGGCCTTTGCGGATGAGAAGCCGAACGGAACTCACTGGCAGGACGCCGACGGCAAGTGGTGTTTCGCCGCGTTCTACCGGTGGTTTGGCGGGCGCTTCGTGGTCGTCTTCCGCATCGGCGGCGGCTGGGTCGACGTCTGGTGGGTCGCTGGCCTTCGCAAGTAGGCACTCGGAACTAGGTTACTCGGTCCTCTTGGACCCTTGGAACTTGGCTCTTCCGAAAAAATTGTGGTATCGCCACTAAACCTCTTCCGAACAGAGTCACAAAAGCGGAGCCCGACACAACGTGTCGGGCTTTAACATTTTATGCTAAGATATTTTTGGTAATAGGCGAATATGTTGGAGACCAAGGTTTCCGACTGCCGAATCCAGTATCCATAAGCTGAGAGCGTTCGCGATCACGGTTTCGGACGGAGGGTTTATGTAGACACTTCACAAAAAAATGAAGATACTTGGTATAAAGTGTTAAGGCATTTTGATGCCGAATAAGATTCAACCTCAAGATTATTCAAGGGGTGGTGGTAAAGGAGACATTTTATACAATTTCGCCACGTTCAACCGGTGGAATGACGAGCGCAACGTGAACGTCAACCGCAACGACAACGACTGGAACGACAACTGGTGGTTCGCTGGCCTTCGCAACTCTCTCATTTCTCCCTAGCCTACCTTGGCTGGGGAGTTTTGTTTGGCCAGCTGTCCGTTCCATCCACCGAGCATTTTACTGATTGCTTCTATTTGATCCGATAGGGCAATATACTTTTTGTTATCCAAAGACTTTGTCTCCCATAAAACCATCATTAATATTTTTATGGTATCAATTTTTCTTATGGCGATACCAACATAAGACCGTTTTTCGTTTTTCATTAAAAAACTAGCAACAGAAATTGCTTCTATGACTTCGACAAACAGAGTATCAATTCGATTGCCCAAGGAATGCCTATGTAATTTAGGCAGGATTTGATAATATCCATACCAAAGTATATAAACAGTTTTTACACTTTGGAGTAAAGGTAAAATACGTTGGGGGGGGGGTGATTTTTAAGTTAGCATTTTTATGCCCAAGATTAATTTGATTCATAAATACGAAGATATCATATCGGTTGAAAATCTCCTAGAAGCTTGGAAAGAATTTTTGAACGGAAAGAAATCTCGCATAGACGTACAGGAATTTCAAAGACACCTTATGTCTAATATTTTTCTGTTACATCGAGAATTGAAAAGTAGGACTTACAAGCACTCTGATTACGAAGCATTTAATATTTCAGACCCAAAGCCAAGAAGTATTCATAAGGCCAAAGTTCGAGACAGATTGCTACATCACGCTATTTATCGAGTCTTGTATCCCTTTTTTGACAAAAAATTCATTTCCGACTCCTTTTCTTGCCGGGTAGGTAAGGGGACACACAAGGCGCTTGAAAGATTTAATATTTTTGCTCGAAAAGTTTCGAAGAATCACACCAAGACAGTTTGGGTTTTAAAATGCGATATTCGAAAATTCTTTGCTTCCATTGATCAAAAGATTTTGTCGGATATTTTAAGTAAACATATTTTTGATACGGATTTACTTTGGCTTTTACAGAACATTATCGAGAGTTTTAGTAGCACACAAAAAGGGAAGGGATTACCACTCGGCAACCTCACCTCGCAACTTTTAGTAAATATCTATATGAACGAATTTGATCAATATGTAAAACACAAATTAAAAGTTAAATATTATATTCGTTATGCCGATGATTTTGTGATTTTGTCTGAAAACAGGGTTTGGTTAGAAGGGGTTTTGATTGAAATGCAGACTTTTTTGAATAATAAACTAAAACTTGATTTACATCCAGACAAGGTTTTTATTAAAACCATATCATCCGGTGTCGATTTCCTGGGTTGGGTGCATTTCCCATATCATCGAGTCTTACGAACAGCGACTAAGAGAAAAATGTTTAGAAAATTAAAGTGTTTAAATGGTGATGAAAATAATGAGAAGGTTTTGGCTTCATATTTGGGTTTACTAAAACATGGGGATACATTTAAACTAAGAGAAATGCTAGTAACTTTATTTTATGCTAAGCTATTTTAATGCCAGTTAAAAAGAAGACAACCAAAACTGAATATGATGTCGCGATTATCGGTGGCGGACCGGCTGGTTTGATGGCGGCAGGGGTGGCGGCCGAGCGGGGGCAGAAGGTTGTTTTGCTTGAGAAAAATGAGATTTTGGGTAAAAAATTACTGATTTCTGGTGGTGGCCGTTGTAATATCACCAATGTTAATCCTGATCACCGAGACTTTGTCTCGAAATATGGTAAAAAAGGCAATTTTTTATACAGCCCTTTTGCGATTTTTGGTGTGCCAGAAACGGTAAAGTTTTTTAAAGATTTGGGTGTGGAAATAAAAGTTGAAAATAATTTTAGAGCTTTTCCTACAACTGACAGCAGTGCGGATGTTTTAAATGCTTTGGTGAACTATGCTAAAAAGGGCGGAGTAGAGTTTCGAATCGGCGCCGAGGTAAGCAAGATTAAGAAATTGAAAAATAAAGTTAGTTCGATTGTTTTATCAGCCAAGCAAGAAATAAAAGCTAAAAGCTTTATCATTGCCTGCGGTGGTAAAAGCCGTCCAGAAACCGGCTCAACCGGTGATGGTTTTACTTGGTTAAAAGATTTGGGTCATAAAGTAATTGATTCAAATCCAGCTTTGGTGCCGATTAAAATCAAGGAAAGTTGGATTGCTAGTCTGGCGGGAATTTCAGTGGATGAAGCCGGTATTTCGGTTTGGACTCCGGGTAAAACTGATGGCTCTTGGACCAAGGTGCTTAATAAAACTGTACGTTTTTTGTTTACTCATGTTGGCTTAACTGGCCCGACGATTTTAAATATGAGCAAAAACATTGGTGAACTTTTGGATTACACTCAAGTAATGATGGCGATCGATTTTTATCCTGGCACGGGCTTGGACAAAATGCATGAAATGGTTTTGAAAAATTTTGAAGCTAATTTAAATAAAAAAGTTAAAAAT
>CAZLLX010000022.1:0-6715 GCA_964560805.1 uncultured Candidatus Saccharibacteria bacterium
GAGAATTCGGTGTGGAAGCTAATGTTGGTAAACCTCAAGTGGCTTACAAAGAAACTATTACTGGTACCGCTGAAGCTGAGCACAAATACATCAAGCAGTCAGGAGGTAAGGGTCAATACGGTCACGTTAAGATTAATATTAAACCTCTTGAGAAACTTGAAGAGGGAGCTAAGCTTGCTAAAAATATTTCTCGTGAAGAAGGTTTTGAATTTATCAACTCTATCAAGGGAGGTGTGATTCCAAACGAATTTATCCCAGCCGTTGAAAAGGGTATTGTCGAAGGTATGGAAAGAGGGGTTGTGGCTGGTTACAAGATGGTGGATATTTCCTGTGAACTTACTTACGGTTCCTACCACGATGTGGATTCTTCAGAAATCGCCTACAAGATTGCCGCTTCTCAAGCTTTCCAAGAAGCTGCCAAGAAAGCTAAACCGGTTATCCTTGAGCCAATCATGAAAGTAGAAGTTGTGACTCCAGATAAGTTCATGGGAGACGTCGCTGGTCACCTAAACTCTAAGCGTGGTGTGATCGAAGAAATGAGTGAGCGTGGTATGAACAAGGTTATTAAATCAAAAGTACCATTGTCAGAAATGTTTGGTTACATTACGACTTTGCGCTCGATGACTGAAGGTCGTGCCTCAGTAAACATGGAATTTGATCACTACGATATCGTCCCTCCAAATGTCGCTAAGGAAATTATCGAAGCGAGAAAATAATTTATCTCGGATAAATATCTAGCAATTCGTTAGAATAATAGAATTCATAGGCTAGCCGGCCGAAACTATACTTTTCACCGGCTATTTCTATTTCAGCGCCACCCACTTCAGGATTCGCTTTTGGTTTAGAGTTGGTAAAGCCGATATTGTATAAAGTGGCGAGGATTTCTGGTCGGTTAGAAATAGGAAAACCCGCCTTTTCCCATTGATTTTCAAGTTGTTTTAGGAAAATAGCGGCGTAGAGATAGGTATAATAGTGATTGTGTTCGTCGGTTACTCGTAAAAAGCGCTCTTCATCAATGTTTTTGGTGGTACTAGCAAAAGCGAGAGAGTTTCCACCTTCTTTTTTCTCATTTTCTTCTATTTGGATTAAAGTTTCCTGCTTTAGACCAAGTACACCCCAGGAATACTGTGACTGAACCCCGAGAAGCTTGAGTGGCTCAAACACTTTTTTAAATAATTCTCGATCAGAGTTATAAAGTCTCATTTGTTCGACAAATAAAATACTGATGAGTAATCTTGGTTTGATATCCGTTTCTCTTTCGATTCGATCTAAAACTACTTTTTCTTTTTTCAATCCTTCTTTTAAAGCAATGTATTCATCAGTGTTCATCCAGGTATAATTTGGATTATCAGTTAGCTTTCTCGATAGATCAAAGTAGTCAGTTTTTTTATCAGCCATACCCGCATCTTTAGTTAAGTTAGATTTAGAAAAGACAAAGCCAAATATAAGGATAGCGCCGATAATAGCAAAACCGTAAATAATGAAATCAAATATTTTTTTGAACCAAATTTTCATGATTTACATCTTAGCATAAAAAGTTATCCACAACTAAAGTTCGCATTCTTTTTTCTTCAGTGTATAATAATCTCAAGTCGGATAAATTTGTTTATCAAATTTATTTTCTCATTTAGTCGGTGGTCAAAAAAGCCATTTCTTTTTTATATTTATTAATTTGTTTAATTAAAAATGAACAAGAAAAATTTAATTAGTTTATTTGTTTCAATCTTTGTTATTACCTCAGTTGTAACTTTGGGATTGTTTTTGCCACAAACTTCGTTAAAAGCCCAATCAACTTTAAGTCCAGCGCAATTTGTCGAGCTGTTGATTAATATTGGAGTAATTTCTCCAGACAAAGCCCAAGCCGCAAGGGTGTCGATTGCTATTTTGGCCAACCAAAAACCAAACACAGCTAATCCTCCGGTAACAGCTCCGGTTGTAACGCCTATAAATTCTAATTATCCGATTATGAAAATTGGGGAAACCGCAAACGGCGCAACGGTTAGTTGTGACACTAATTATGTAAATTTAGCTTGGACAGAACTTACACCAGCTTCATCTTCTGTTTATAATAATATTCGTGTAGATGATGAAACCTTTGATGGTTGGGGAAATAAAAGTGAAGGTTCTGATTGGTGTCAAGGTTTTGATGGTTCTGGAGATCTTTGTCGTAATGGGCTTCCGGCAAATTCTTCTTTCTTGTATCCAGTTAAAGAAGGTCACAATTATAATTTTTGGGTCCAATCTACTGACATAACTGGAGCTAGTTCTAGTGTTAGAAGAATAAATTTTTCTGTTCCAGTCTGTGCTACAACTGTTGATCCTGATCCGACAATTACTCTCGGTTTAACATCAGACAATTCAACCACTACCTGTACCACAACTAAAATTAACTTAGCTTGGACAACTCCAACTAGTCCAGCTGGTTTGGTCTATCACAATATTCGTGTTGACGATAAGAGTAATTCTTGGGGCGGTAAAACTGGCGGTTTAGGCTGGTGTTCTGGTTTTGATGGCGGTGGTGATTTGTGTAACAACGGTCTAACTTCGAATATTCGAAAAGGTTTCAGTGTTACTCCTGGCCATGGTTATCGTTTTTGGGTTCAGTCAACTGATATTTCTGGTCAGGCTTCTACCACTAGGGAAATTAATTTTTCTGTCCCCGCTTGTGCTACTCCACCAGCTAGACCAACTATCGATCTTAAAATTTCAACTAGCTCGGTAAGCGGTCCTTATGTCAGTGGTTCTGTGACCGTTGCTTCCGGTACTTCTGCTTGGTTACGTTGGTCGACAACAAACGCTAGTGCTTGTTCTTTAAAATCTAATTTTGGAGAAGGTACAAGAACTTCATCTCAAACTGTAGCTACTTCAAGTCAAGCTACTTCACTTGGATCAATAACCCAACATCGTGAATATGAATTATCTTGTAATGGTGTTGGTGGAGAAAGATCTCAATCTTTAGAAATTGACATTGAAGATGTGGCCGAAGAAGAGGAAGAGGTTTCTTTTGACACAAGTATTGATGCGAGTGAAATCTTTTGTAATAAAGGTGACTGGTATGGTAAAAACTCGATCATCGGTATGTGGTTAAAGAGAGATTCAACTTACAACTCAGACCCTAGATTCTTATGTCATACTGACAGAACTATATATCGCTGTACCAAAGATGCTGATGAAACTACTTCAAATACAGCGTACTGGAACACCTTCTCTACTCGTATTCCTGATGGAGCTCCAACCCCAAATTATACTTGTAGTATGAGTACTGGTAAGTGGGTGAATAAATAAGAAAATAAGAGATAGACCAAAAACACCGACAACTCGGTGTTTTTGGTTATCCACAACTAAAGTTTGCATTCTTTTTTCTTCAGTGTATAATAATCTCAAGTCGGATAAATTTGTTTATCAAATTTATTTTCTCATTTAGTCGGTGGTCAAAAAAGCCATTTCTTTTTTGTTTTTATTAATTTATCCACCATTTATAATTTATGTGTAAATTTACCACTCGGAAATTTGTAGTCTGGTCATTGTCTTTGTTTGTAATTTTGGGAATATTTTCTTTTTCAGGCCAAGCCAATGCTCAGTCTACGTATCCAATGCGTAATTTAACCCTGGATACCAAAGGGAAAACACTTCTTCTTGATTCTTCGGCGCCAGATCGTGAGGGTAAATTGAATGAATATGTAAATGGTGTTTCTATAAAAGACTGGAAAGTCAAATATGAACATAAAGGTAGTAGTCGTTTTATGTGTGAACCACCAGTTTTGAATATGAGTTTTGATAAAACTGATAAAAACGGTAACCCTAAAGAACTTTTTACCGGGGTCAGTACTTATGAAAATAATAGCCAGTTACAATATCAAAAGATTCGCTTAATTCCTGATTGTGATATTTGGAATGATTATTGGCTTGGTGGTGGTGACGTTGGTTTTGACGGTCAATTAGATGTTAATCTTCGAGAATACATTATACATAAGATTTTTAGAGCTTTTGGTGTACCTACGGCGGACGTTGTAGCTTTTACTAATATAACTTTTGTTACTCCTGATACTAAATATAACGGCAAAACCTTCCGTTATATGATAATTCAAAGACCACAGGAGTTGGATGATCAGATTCCTTTTACTAAACAATATAATTTAAATTCTAGTTTGTATGAAAGTGGATCGCCTTATCTCTGGAACACAACTGAAAATTTTAGTAGCCTGACTGGAGGAGATATAAAGAATTCTCAAACCAATCAAGTCTTTAATTTTTCGTTTGATCAAGAGACCTCAATTCGTTTTCTTTTATTGACTGATTTCTTAAACGTCGGTGATATGGGCTTTTTGCACAATGAAGACGGTGGTATAGATTTGTCCACTGGTAAAATGAAAAGAATTCCTCATGGTTTCGATGCTTCTTTCTCTTGTTATATGTCTAATCCTGATTGGACCGATGTTGGTAATCAGATTAATCAACTATCGGGCGTTACCCGCTCTGACTATCAAGTTGCTTATTATAGAATTGCTCGAGATATATTTGGTGATTCAGCCCATTTAGATCAAATGATCGCCTTTGTCGACAAGTTTCCTTATAATGATGTCGATAAGAGTAAGCTTCGAGAATATTTAAAAATTAGATTCTACCAGTACGCTAGTTATTTTAACTCAAAGGAATTTGCCGATGATGTAGATCAAACTTTTTCTCCAAGAAGTGTGTCTTTACCTTTTGGTTCAAAAGAAGAGTATCAAACACATCATGATAACTTTTTGAAGACTTGTAATTCAGTTAAGGTGCCACTATCGGGAGTCTCTGTTTCAGTTACTGGTTCCAACCTTGAAATAAATAGTAATTATAATCCTCGTCAGATGAATGCCAAGTTTACTGTCGAAGTAAAAACCACCAGTTCTGCTTTGCAGGTTCTTAAAAACGGAGGATCTTTTCAGGTTAAATTAGTAGGAGAAAAGAATAAAGATAATAATTATGCTTATTTTTCTACCAGATCTTCTGCTGTGTCTGGGGCTGAAGATTATGCTGGTCCTTATTATGAAATAGCTCCAAATACAACCGCTAAGTTTGAGATTGAAGCCAATATCTGGGACGAGGGATCAGTCCTCAATGATAATTATCATTTTGAGCTTGTCAGTTTCCAGGCTAATAATAAAGTGGAGCCAGTAGTTTTAAGTTCAAAAACTGAAACCGTCTCATTTGGTACTTTGAAACCAATAGTGGTGACTGCTCCCAAGACAGGAGACGTCCTGTCTCTTGGTTCTCAGGCAACTATTAGTTGGGAGGGTAGTTTGGATCGTCATAATTATATTTATGCTGCAACTTTAAATGGTGATCAGATTTTTATCGATTATCCAGATGCTAAAGTCTATAACAATAATCAGTATGTCTGGACTGTCGGTAAGGGATATCAATACAATAATGGTTGGAAACTTACAGATATTAACCCTGGTTCATATAAAATAATTGTTCAAGATGCTTATTCTGGATTATCAGGCGAAACGGGTTATCTTACTGTGGGTTCTCTTGGTACCACTACTCAGACATCTATTGTTAGTAGTGAACCCAAGTTATCTCTCTCTTATGACCCTACTGGTAAAGAGTCAAGTCTAGTTTCTACTTTTGATGTTTCTATTGAAGCCGGACAAGATATATCATTGTATCCTTTAACTTGGGTTACTCTTTCTAGTGATAGTTCCTCGCTTTTGTCTAATGGTAATCTCGTGCCTATGTCGACATCTAGCCTGGAAGTAAGAGAGGATTCTAAGGGACAAATGTATTATTTTATACCACAAGGGCAGCTTACTAAATTTAAATTAACAGCTTCATCTAATCCTAAGATAATGTTTGCTGGTTTATATAAAGCCACTTTGTCTTATGTCTATGTTCGTTACGGTATTGAAAGTCATCAAGGAGATAATTTAAAAGTGGTTGGTTCAAATACCACTAATTCTGTTGCTATTATCGGTGAGACTTCACCTTACATCACTGGGGCAACTCAAGATAAGGACGGTAGTATTGTCTTAAAAGGTTTGCGTTTCGCAAGCAGTAGCAATACTGTGACTTTGGGTTCAAAAGAGTTTTCTAATTTGAATGCTACAAAAAATGGCACTGAATTGAGTTTTAAACCCGTCGGGTTGGATTCTGGTAAATATTCAATTGTTATCACTAACATGAATATGGGTCGCGAAGCTGGGAGAAGTAACACTTGGGGTATAACCATTGAGGGTGTAGTTGCTCCTCAGGCGCCTACTATTACTTTCCGTCACAAGACTACAGTTGAGTCAGATTTTAGTACCGGTGATATGTTGTTGCCATCTGGTACTGAAGTGCTCGTAAGTTGGAGTTCAACAGATACAGAATCTTGCGTTGCCTCAGCTAATCCAAGTGTTTCGACTTGGACTGGAGATAAGAGTACTGACGGCTTAGGATCAATTGGTAAGGTGGATGTTGGTCGCACTTATAAATTAACTTGTAAGGGTCCAGGTGGTTCCAAAACTTCTTCTTTTGATGTAATGCCAAATGGTAAAATCCCCCCAAAAGAAGTTCCAGTTACTCCAGCTACTTCCACCCCAACCACTCCTGTAACTCCGACTACTCCAGCTGATGATACTATTAAGTTAATTCAAATTTGGTGTAACAAGGGTGATTGGGTAGGTAAAAATTCTGTCGTTGGTATGTGGTTAAAGAAAGACGCCAAGTATAACCCTGATCCTCGTTTTGTCTG
>CAZLLX010000023.1:0-6713 GCA_964560805.1 uncultured Candidatus Saccharibacteria bacterium
ACACATCAATATCGTGTTTTTTGGTTTTAGATAAAATAATTTGATCACGGAGTTTCTTTAATTCGCCATCAATTTTTACATACTCATAACCCTTGCTTAATAGATCATAAAGCAATTGATAGTATTCACCTTTTCGGCCCACCACCACCGGTGAAAAGATTTTAACTTTTACATCGCTGTACGGCACGCCCAAAACCACTTTTTGATTTTTATTTAAATCAATCGAGGTAACAGTTTTAATAATGGTTTCTAAAATTTCCTCCTGTGACAGTTTTTTAATTTCACGATTACAAGTTAAACAATGAGGGTGGCCAATGCGAGCATACAAAATACGCAAATAATCGTAAATTTCGGTAATGGTGGCCACAGTCGAACGCGGATTGTTTGAACGGCTCTTTTGATCAATGGAAATCGCTGGTGACAAACCTAAAATTTCATCCACATCCGGTTTTTGCATTTGGCGTAAAAATTGACGCGCATAAGAAGATAAAGATTCAATATAACGTCGTTGACCTTCGGCAAAAATGGTATCAAAAGCAAGCGAACTTTTGCCCGAGCCAGACAAACCCGTAAAAGCGATCATTTTACCACGCGGCATTTCCACGCTCACATTTTTCAAATTGTGAGTTCGAGCACCACGGACAACAATCATTTCATCGCCGATTGCCTGTCCTGAGCCTGTCGAAGGATCGAATTTTACTTTGGTTTTTTTCATCTAATGCTTTCTTAGTTCCGCCTTTCCCCGCCTTAGTTAAGGCGGGGTGGCCTTCCGAGGCCGGGGCGGTTGTGTTTATTAATACCGAAATGCCCCCATGCTTGACGCTAGGGGTTGTATATGAATAATATCTTAATTTTAAGAAAAGGCAAATCTCAAAAATGAGCAAAGAAGAATCCCCCCTAGGCTTGTGGCTTCGGGGGGCGAGTAAACATGAGTTAATCTCTCACAATGCCTGGTGAAGGGCTAGAGGAAGAGAAACCCACATTCCAAGTACTCAACTTATTGATAATCGGGGGTGCACCCAACCCGACGAACTGGTGCTGAGTCTGTTTTGTCGACAGTGTCGACACGACCCCAGTTCTCTGTCTGTAAAACCATAAACTAATCCAACCACAGGCATTGGATTATCCTTGCTCTGCCGCAGTCCCGTTTCACCGCGAGACATTTAAACGACAGATTACACTTCGTCAAGTTCGCCCGGACCGAGAGCGAAGACTTACCCTACCGTTTGATGGAGAATCGGGCATCTCCACACTAGCCAGCGCACTATCTTTTTTTGCACGGGACCTACTCTGGCTTTACTTCCCGTGACTTTCAATGAGCTGTTTCATTTACAAGTATAGCACACCCACGCCAAAAGTCAAGCACTTCTAGCTTGATTTATCATTTTCTTTTTCAGTATCAAAAAATATGGCTCAAAATAAGCTTATATTGAATTCTTCACCAAATCATAGAAAAACTTCCAAATCACATACATCGCATAGGTATCAAGCTTACAATATTTCAACATATCTTTGATTTTTTGCTCCTTTGCCTCGCCCACCAATTCCCCATCTTTAATCTGGCGATAGGCCTCGATCGCATCCATACCATTTTTCACCCCTAATTTTTTATAATCCAAATCTTTTTCCTGCCCCGTCAAAGCCGCCACCACCGGCAAAACTTTTTTAATCGACGATCGCCCCAAAAAGCCCGGATGCACATAGTGCTGATTTTCCACAATATCTTTCAAATCATAAGTGCGTTTAATCAGATCATTTAAAAAGTTAAATTCCAAAGGCACCATTTCGGCCAACTCTTTATTGCGTGAATTTTCAAAAGATTTATGCCAAGAAATCACCGTGCCCACATTTCCAATATCTTTTCGCAATGAAGCCACAATTTGCTCGGCGGGATCACCATCAAAATGCAAAAATTCTTTGTGAATCGGCTCGGCGTCTGGTTTTTCTAAAATATGCAAAGAATATTGAAAGACAATTTGCTGATACGGATAATAACCATTAAAAGGCGGGATCGCTCGTGGCCAAGTTTCATAATCCAAAAAATACAAAGGAAAAGTGAGCGAATTTAATTCGGTTTTAATTGCCTCTAAATCAATAATCGGCTCGCCTGTTTTATAAGCTTTCACCTGATTCCATTTTCGTGGCACTCCATCGCGCGCCTCTTCACCCGGTTTTTTTATCGGACTTGGTTTCAAACGTTCATCTTCATCGGGAATTCTATCCAAAGTTAAAATTCCTTCATCAAGCAAAGATTTCAAAGCACGTTTACTGTTACCAATCCGATTCAAATCATGAACGCTGTATTTTGGCACTTCGGGATTTAAATATGTAAAGGTGGTGCAGTGTGAACCACGGCCTTTGTAATAACAATCACAAGGGGCTTTCGGCTGATCTTTTTGATTCAAAAATTCACAAGCTCGCACCATATCAACCAAAACGCCTGGCATCATTTCATTAATTTTTTCAGTTTTGTCTTCGATAATAAACAAAGCCCCGGGGGTTAAATCCAGTTCCCCTTTTCGCACATAATCTTTATTCAAGCGAATCAAATATTTTTTGCCAATCTTCAAACCAATCATTTGGGCTACATTGGCTTGAAAAGCGAGATCGTTTTCAAACTGATCGTCCTTCGCGTCCTTGGCCACTTCATCACCATCCACCGCGGCCGAGGACATTTTTATTTCATAAATATCATACACATTATCGGCTTCATTCCATTTCAAAACATCCGACGCCGCCATGAATTTATTAGTCGCAAAAACACCCTGAAAAATAATCGGGGTTTTCTCGGCAATCAGTTTCTTGGTTAAATCCTGCGAGCCCTGATTTCGCCCTTCCACCAAGTAACCGCCGGGGAACATTTTTCGAGCGACCAATTCCACTTCGTTACCAATCTCGCCCAAGCTTTTCTCGAATTCTGAAATCTCAAAACTATTATAAACTTCGGGTTTGTTTTTCTTGACCCAGGTGTTGTGTGGGCAATCTCGCCATAAAATAAAATCAGTTTTAGAAATTAACATAAAAAAGTCGTTTAGACATTTTTAATAATAGCATTTAAAGGTGGGTTGGAGTAGTTGGGAAATTAACTATATAAAAGGTTTATAATATTTCTTCTATATTTTTATTCTTTTATAAGATGTTATATGAAAAAGATTGTCAGTCTTCCTAATCATATATTTTAAAAGTTTCGGCAGTAGAACATCAAAAACTGTTAGTGTTACAACAACATAAATAATCGTAATAAAACTATTTTCAATTATAATCTTCACGAAATCTGGTCTAAGCTTCATTAAAAAAAACAACACGTAAACTAAAAAGTGTATTAAGCAATATACTGTAATAGACCACGCAGATGCCTGGTAACCGAAGAAATCTATTGATCTTTTATCTGTAAAAATCGTAGACGTAACACTTTCTTTCTCTACTTTGTCTGGAAAGATTATACGACTCCAAATATCACTTTTAAACAATGTCCCGGAGCAGATATAAAGTATAAAAATTAATACCTTTGATATAAATTTAAGTATGTTTGTTACAAGTAAGCGCCAAAACACTATCTTTATCCTGAGCCAT
This sequence comes from uncultured Candidatus Saccharibacteria bacterium, assembly GCA_964560805.1. Lineage (GTDB taxonomy): Bacteria > Patescibacteriota > Minisyncoccia > Phycocordibacterales > GWA1-40-21 > CAIJXO01. The sequence goes on from CAZLLX010000023.1 coordinate 3,574, forward strand.
AGACCCAAAAATGGTCTTGTTGGTTTTTCATGAAGTTTATTTATCTTACTTAAAATATTCTTTGGTTTAATATCACAAATGCCAATTATGAATTTTTTATACAAAAATGTTTTAGTTAGCTTATTATAATAAAAATCATTTGTTGATACTAAATCAATTGGGTCAAATATTTTTTTAACTTTTTCTGAACTAGAAGCATACATAAGTCCACTTTCAGTTTTCTTTCCGTAATTTGCAGTAATAGTAAGCGGAAAAAGATCATTGTTTTTTTCAAGATCCTTTTTTGAAATAAAAATAGATAACAAAGAAGCATAACCATCACCATATTCTTTCAGAACACTGAATCCAAAATTTTCGTCAATAAACTCTACAGGATGGTTGTAACCAAGCACTGGAAAGTTGAATCTCTCGATAAATTCTCGATAATTTAGCTTATCTTTATTCATATAATTTGAAATAAAACAATTCGATCATCACTCAAACATAAATACTTAACTCGAAATCGAATAAACTGACTATATCACAAAATAGCACCAAAAACAGCCGCCACTGTCGCCAACTTCTTCCTGATGGGTTTACCTAGGTTTTTAAATAAAATGCTCCAGTAATTTTGTCTTTGTACCAGACTAATTATTTCCAAAGGTCATGAAATTGGAGCTTTCATACTTTCTTACTCCTTTATTAAATAACTTAATGGAAAGGAAGAACCAACCCACAGCCAAAACAGCAACAAGTGCAAGTTTACCAAGTGACACATCCCTGACAATTTCTACTGGTAAGCCACCAACTAAAAGAGACGGAATAATGAAAGTAAAGAAGAATCTCATACCTCCCTGAAAGGCACCACCATGAAAGATTGTGGGTGAAATAAAGAGTTCAAAAAGACCGGATATCACGTTGCTTGCATCCACTAAAATAAAACTTGCTGAGTAAACAGTAATTGCTACAGACAGGAAAACTAAAACCGAAAGAATAACCAGAACAAATAAAAAAATGGCCTGATAGAAAGTGATATGAGCTAAAATTCCATAAACAACAAAACAAGTAATACCAAAAATTATATCGCCGATGGCCGAAGCACCGAATGCCGAGGTGGCAATACGCAGTAAGAGATTTTTTGGTGAAAGCATAAATCGATCAAAAGATCCACTTGAAACGTAATCCGCAATTTTTCTAATGCCATAACCGAAAGAAAAGACGACCCCGAAACATAAGGTGTTAAATCCCTGTAAAGCAATAATATCAGTGGCCGTCCAGCCATTAATAACACCGACTGACTGCACAAAGAAAACCCAGATTATAATAAAGGAGACATCATTGATGGCCATACCGATAACATTGGTCAAAAAACTAGTGCGAAGTTCGGCACTGCTTTGAATGTTTTTCTTTATGGAGTAAATGGCAAATTTTAATTCTTTCATCATATGATTATCCTCCATTTACGGAGACTTTTTGCTTAGCTTTTTGAAATAAAAAGTATACAACAATACCAGTAATAACGATCCAAAAGACTTGTAACCCTAGTTTTAGAGCCCATTCCGCTTGCCAAGTATCGTAAACCGTATGAGTAATGAACTGGGTGGCACCGAAGGGGCTATAAAGTGCTAGTTTATAAATATAAGTCGGAAATAAGGCTACTGGTAAATAAGAACCGCCCAGAATCATAACAGCTTTATCTACCATCCAAAAGACTGGGTTTATATCCTCCACCCAAAAAGCCAAGAGGCCAATAATTGAATATAGAAAAAGGGATAGGATTGATCCAAGCAAAAAAACCAATATTAATGTTGGAATAAAAATAGTCAAAGACATTGTATCAGGAAAACCGATGATTAAAGCCAAACCAATCGCACCAACAATAGTGATAACTAAGAAAGAATAAAGTCCTCGTCCTATTTGAAACGCCATTCTATAAGAAAGGTAGGATATTGGTTTACTAAATAATATTTCAATATTTCCTCTCTGAATATCCTCCATAATTGCCTGGGCTATATGCCTTAAAACAAGTACGGAAAAGGTCGAGTAGAAAAACAAACTCCAGGCGGCAATAATATAAGTTAGGCCGCTTACCACTCCGCCATTAAGCTGAAAAACATACCAATATAAAACTAGTAAAATCGCACAACGAGCAATAATTCTTAGGGTGTCAACGATTAAACGACTAGGATAATACATCCTATCTTTAACTTGGGTCCCTATTATTTTGCTAGCTAATCTAATTTGCTTCATAAATTCGCCTTATCACTGATTCCAGATCAGTGTTATACACATCAATATCCTCCACTTCAAATAAATCAAGTAATTTTTTAAGAGAATCTTGGACACTAATTTTTCCAAGATCAACAACCGCTGTTAGTTTATCTTTATCTTTTTTGGAATAGGTAATCCCTACCGGTAGCTCTGGAAAATTATCAAAACTAGTTTTAGGAATAAGATCAATATATTTTTCGTAAACAAAGGCCTTAGTTAACTCTAGCGTCGGTAGATCTTTAACCATTACACCCTTGTTGATAACAATTGTCCTATTGCAAAGTGATTCAATATCACCAACATCGTGCGAGGTTAAAAAGATTGTTGTTTTTTCTTCAGCATTAATTTTAAGCAGAAGATCACGCAAAGATTTTTTGGCCACGACATCTAATCCAATGGTTGGTTCATCGAGGAAAATCACTTCTGGTTTATGAATCAGAGAAGCGGCAACTTCTGCTCTCATCCGTTGACCGAGCGATAATTTCCTAACTGGTTGATTGATAAAGGATCCGAGATCAAATAATTTAACAAGTTCGGGAATCCTTTTTTTTATTTGTTCATCAGTCATGTCGTACATCACGCCAAAAAATTCCAACGAGTCTTTTAGAGGCAGATTAGGAAACAACTGTGAACGTTGACCAAAGACTGTACCAATTTTATAAGCTAACTTTTTTCTATCCTTGGTTGGATCAAGGCCTAAAACCCTAATTTCCCCTGTAGTTTGAAAAAGAATACCAGTCAACATTTTAATGGTTGTGGATTTACCAGCACCATTGGGGCCGATAAAAGCGATCCGCTCTCCTTCATCAACACTAAAAGATATTTTATCAACAGCTTTTATAGTTTTTATTTCTGGATATAGTAAATTCTTAAGCCAACCCGAGTTAGCA
>CAZLLX010000024.1:0-6633 GCA_964560805.1 uncultured Candidatus Saccharibacteria bacterium
AGAATCACCAAATTTAAGCGGTCAGTGGGAATTGCCGGGCGGGGGAATTGATTTTGGTGAAGATCCAATTCAGGCCTTGCGACGAGAAATCGAGGAAGAAATGAATTTAAAAATTAAATCAGTTAATCCTCGACCAATTTATGTTTGGCCGTGGCGAATGGAAAATTTGCGAGGAATGGATTGGTTCTATTCTTTTGTAATTGCCTATCGGGTTGAACTTGAAAGTTTTGATTTTACACCGAACGACGCCTGTACTGAAATAAAGTTTTTCTCGGCCGAGGATTTAAAAACAGCCGATTTACATAAACAGACCAATGGCCTAAAAGTTCATTTTAAACCAGAGGATTTTAAATAAAATCAATGCAAATCAAAACCAGTTTTATTAGCCGGGTAAATGGTGAAAAAGTAGAAACAATTTATAAAGATATTGATAATCTGAGTGAAATATCTGATCTTAAAATATCAAGTGCCCGAGCGATTTGTTTTTGTGGTGATAAAATTGTTTTAGTTTATGCTGACAAAAAAGGGGTTTGGGGGCCACCAGCCGGCGGGCTTGAGCCGGGCGAAGACGCTGAGACGGCAATAGTAAGGGAGGTAAAAGAGGAAACCAACATGAAGGTTTTAAAGAAAAGAATTATTGGTTTGCAAACTGATTCGAGTCCAAGTGATGTTAAGAATCATGCGGTTTTTGTTTGTTTGGTAGAGCCATACGGACCATTTGTGGCTGATGAAGATGGGGAAGAGCCAGTCACTAAAATTGAATTAATTGATCCAAAAGATTATAAAAAATATTTTAATTGGGGTGCAAATTTAGATAGGATGATAGAAATAAGTCTCATTCTCAAGACGGTTCTATAATAACTTGACACAAAATCTATTTGGGTGTATAATATCATTTGGAGGGTTGTTTATGAAGAAGATTTTTTCTGGGACAGCCGAGGTAATCTCGGATGCCCTTTGGGTGGTCGGGCTCGTTATCTTCGTTGCCCGGGCTTTGCCTGGGTTATGGCGCCAAGAGCGCCGCATCAAAGAGATGGCCCGAAACGGTTTCCGCGACCAGCCACGATAGCTGGCGGAAATCGAACTTGGCCGGTTGCGCTTGCGCAACCGGCCTCGTTTTTTATTTTTCAATCAACAAAAAATATTCTTTATTACCCGAACCACCTAAAACTGGGGAATCCATTTCAGCCAAAACTTTCCAAGTACTTTCTATTACAAAATTTTTAATTTTTTCTAAACTTTCTTTTTGTAAAAGTTCAGTTTTAACCACACCACTTTTATTTTTTTCATCTTTTTTGGTTTCAAATTGGGGTTTCACTAATGCTACAATTTTTATCCCATCTTCAATCAAATTCATAATCGCTGGCAAAACCATTTCTAAAGAAATAAAAGAAACATCAATCACCACCAAATCAATTTTTTCTGGCAATTTATTTAAATAACGTATATCAGTTTTTTCTAGTGAAACAACTCGTGGATCGTCCTTTAATTTCGGTGCTAATTGATCAGTACCCACATCAGTCGCGTAAACTTTTCTCGCATTTTGGCGCAAAACACAATCAGTAAAACCCCCAGTTGAAGAACCAACATCCAAAACAACGAGGTTTTCCGGTTTCACTTTAAAATTAGAGAGGGCAGCCTCAAGTTTGTCACCACCTCGGCTAACATAAGGTTCTTTTTGGTCAATAATCTCAATAATAGCATCCACTCCGAATCTTTCAGCAGTTTTAGTGCAGATTACGCCATTAACCTTAACTTTTCCTGACTTAATCAGTGCACTAGCCAAGCTTCGGCTTCGAACCAGGCCTTGCTCAAACATTAATTTATCCAATCTTTGTTCCATAATACGCATTCTAACATAAATGTGGATATTAACACTTTGCTTATTAAAATAAAGGTTGGTATAATATGGAGGCTTATATTAAAAAGCTTCTTTATTAATAATTTATAAAAAAATGTCCAAAGCTTTAACAACAAAAACTGCTAACTATAAAAAAGGTTTCACCTTACTTGAAATCCTTTTGGTGGTTGGTATTATCTCTATTTTGGCGGGTATCGTGATTTTAGCGATAAACCCAACTAAACAGCTTGGCGATACTCGAAATGCTCAAAGACGTTCTGATGTTTTGACTATCTTGAACGCAGTCTATCAATATTCAATTGATCATAATGGTAGTTTGCCAACAGAAATTCCATCTACTGACAAAGCAACTGCCTGCGTGGATGGTCATGATGCGAGTGAAATAGAAAGAACTGATGAAGATGGTACAGTAATTGGTACAACTGGTGCTGTTGATTTATATACAGATTTAGTTGTAAGTGCTGCTTCAACCACATACCTTGTTAATATTCCTGGTGATCCATCATTGGATGCAACAACTGATGATACTGGTTATCATATCTTTAGATCAAGTAGTGGTCGTGTTACTGTTTGTGCTCCACTTGCTGAAAACCAGGCTGATATTTACGTTACTCGTTAGTTTGCTACTGTTGGATTTTGTGTTAGCTCTTTTTCCTCGAAACAATGTCTTTAACCAATGAACAATTTAAAGAAATTTTGGTCGGGGGCAATCATATTGATGAATTAAATTTCAATCGAGCGCTTGATGCCTCTACCAAGAAAAATGAACCGATTGAAGTATCTTTGGTGCGCGGTGATATTTTGACTGACGAAAAACTTGGTCAAATTATGGCGGATTATTATAAAGTTCCTTTTATTGATTTAAAGGAACAGATTATTCAAAACGAATTACTTGAGGTGATTCCAGAGGCAGTAGCCAGAGCTCAATCAGCTGTTTTCTTTCTGAAAAATGGCACTGATTATAATTTAGCAACTTCAAATCCAAAGAATTTTCAGTTTATTAAACAGCTTGATCAGGCCGTTGAGGGAAAAGTAATTGTTAATTACGCAACACCGATTGGAATGGTAGAGGCGTTCAAAGCCTATCAAAATAACATTTTTAAAAATGTTAATGATTTAGTTGAAGACTATAAAAAGAATGATAACGAAGATAACATCGTTTATCTAGTCAATCAATTTTTGGAATATTCTTATAATGCTGGTGCTTCGGATGTCCACATTGAACCACTTTCAGATAGTCAGGTCTCTGTTCGTATGCGAGTGGACGGTATTTTGAATGAAGTTGTTCGTTATCCTTTGGATGTACACGAGAAAGTAGTTTTCCGTGTAAAAATTATGTCTCATTTGCGAACTGATATCCGTGATGCAACTCAGGATGGTCGTTTTGAATATAAAAAAGAGGGTGCAGACGCTATGCGTTTTGATGTTCGTGTTTCAATCTTGCCAGTAACTAACGGTGAAAACTTGGTGTTTCGTATTTTGTCTGAACGAACCAAGAAGGTGACTATTGATGATTTGGGTTTCAACCCACTTGATTTACAGAAAATTCGTAAAGCAATTGATCAACCGTACGGTATGATTTTAGCCGTTGGTCCAACAGGTGCCGGTAAAACAACCACCTTGTATGCTTTGATTCAAATTTTGGCGACTCAGCCAATTAATATTGTTACTATTGAAGACCCGGTGGAATACAGTATTGATCGTGTTCAGCAGATTCAAGTTAACGTCAAGAAAAATATTACATTCGCAAACGGTTTGCGTTCAATTGTCCGCCAGGATCCGGATGTGATAATGGTGGGAGAAATTCGAGATAACGAAACCGCAAGCATTGCGATCAACGCGGCGATGACGGGTCACTTATTGTTCTCGACTTTACACGCCAATGATGCCGCCACAATTTTCCCTCGTATGCTTGAGATGGGAATTGAGCCCTTTTTGGTGGCTTCGTCTGTGAATGTAGTGGTGGCTCAACGTTTGGTTCGACACATTTGTCCTCATTGTAAAATTAATTATCCAAAAACAGCAGCTGATTCTCCGACTGTAAAAGCTTTGGAAAATGATCCTCGATTAAAAACGATTTTAGATAAGTTTTTTGCAGGTAAAAAACTAAAGGATATTCCATTGTATAAGGGTAGCGGTTGTAAGGCTTGTAAGCATACTGGTTATCTTGGTCGTATGGCTACCTACGAAGTAATGGAGGTTAATGATAATATTCGTGCCTTGATTAGTGCCAAAGCGTCTGCGTCAACTATTGAAGCCAAGGCCATTGAAGACGGTATGATCCCAATGTACTTTAATGGTTTGGTTCATTTGTTCAATGGTTTAACCACCGCCGAAGAACTAGAGAATCTTTCTAATGCTGATTAAATATGAATTTAACATTTAAAAGAATTTCACAAGATGAACAAATTGGTTTTGCTAAAAACCTAGCCGTACTTCTTAAGGGTGGAGTGACAATTAATGAAGCGATTGATTCTTTAGCAATTCAGGCCAAAAAGGGAACGACGATCCGTGATGTTTTATTTAGATTTAAAACACGATTGGAAAAGGGAAATTCTCTGGCTTCATCAATTGCTGAAGAAGGAGATTTGTTTAACAAGGTTTTTATCAGTTTGGTTAAGGCCGGGGAATTATCTGGCGCCTTGGCAGATAACCTGGAATTTTTGTCGGTCTGGCTTGAGCGCGACAGTCATCTTCGTCGAGAAATTAAAGGAGTGATGCTTTATCCTAAAATTGTTTTGTCTGCCGTGGTTGTCTTAGGAGGATTATTGACGGTTATTGTTTTACCAAAACTTGTACCAATGTTTACCAGTTTGCATGTTCAATTACCGTTGGTGACACGTCTATTACTTGATCTATCTTTATTCAGTGAAAAATATTGGCCAATCATTTTGGTGGTTTTAGCTTTAATCTGGTTAATAGTTTGGTTGTTATTTAAGATAGAGAAAGTAAAGTTTTGGTATCATCGCGTGTTGGTAAGTTCACCTTATATCAAAGATTTTGTGATTGGTTATCAACTAGCTTTATTTTCCCAGTTAATGGGAACACTTTTACGGAGCGGTATTTCAATTGATGAGGCGCTTTATATTTCATATTTAGGCACATCAAATTTGTATTTTAAGAAAGCTTTAAGTGCGATAATTGACCGAGTTAATAAGGGTGTTTCTTTGGTATCGGCCATGAAAGAATATCCAGAACTTTATCCATCAAACTCTATCAGTGTTTTGTCGGTCGGAGAAAACAGTGGAACATTGGAAGAATCTTTTTTTAAGGTCGGAGAATTTTGGACCACAGAAATTGTGGAAAGAACCAAAGTTTTGCCAACAATTATTGAACCAGTTTTATTGGTGATGATTGCTTTGGCAGTGGCCTTTATTGCCTTGTCAATTATCTTGCCAATCTACAAGTTGACTGGAAATTTGGGTGTCTAAAAATATGACCAAAGGTTTTACAATAATTGAGTTGTTAATTGTTATCGCTATAATTGGTGTTTTGGCTTACGTATCATTACCAATGGGCCTAACTTTTTTCCGTTCACAAAATGTAAGCAGTGCACGTGAACAATTGGTAGAGCTATTGAATCGTGCTCGACACAATGCAATTCTTCAAAAAAATGATAGTGCTTATGGTGTATATATTGATACGATGAATGGTGATTTAACTAGTTTTACTTTGTATCGCGGAGCAGCTTATGGTGATAATCCGAGTGATGATGAAGTTTATGAACAAGCTCCAAATCTAACGATATCAACTGGCGACAGTTCATTAGTTTCGGGCGAAATCAATTTTTCTAAACTAACTGGTATGCCGTCTGCCACAGGAACAATCACCATTAAAAATGTTAATGGGGGTTCAAATGAGAATCGTTCGGTTACAATAGATTATTTTGGCAATGCTACAAAAAATTAAAAAACAGAATAGGGGTTTTAGTTTACTAGAACTATTATTAGCAATCGCTATTTTTTCTTTGAGTGCGATTTCAATTGGCTATTTACTGATTGAGTCTGCCCGAGCCACCGAATTAAATACGAAAAAGATTCAAGCGACTTTGTTAGCGCGCGAGGGGATTGAGGCAGTAAGGTCAATTCGAGATGTTGATGGTTTCTCTGCTCTGACTATTGGCAGTCATGGTTTGGCATTTAATAATATTACTAATACTTGGTCGTTTTCTGGTACCAGTGATACATCAACTGATGGTTATGTTCGAGTTATAACACTTACAGACGAGTCACCACGAATTAAAGTTTCAAGCGTTGTTTCAATTGATGTTTTGGGCCGAACAATTTCAACCTCGTTAATCACATATTTTACCGATTGGCGATAGAATTATAATAAATTATTTGTTATAATTATCTGGTATGAATTCAAAATCAGGCTTTACTCTTTTTGAGGTTTTGATTTACATTGGTATTCTATCCATTGTTATTTATTTTATCGGAGGATTTGCTTTTAATATTTATAAAGGCAAAGACCGAATAGAGGCTCTGCAAGATATTAATAGTAATGGAAGATTTATGACCGATACGGTCAGTAAGTATGTAGAGCAATCTACTCAGATGATTGTTAATCGAGCAAATCCATAATGATGAAAATTAAACTTAATAAAATAATCAGGATGGGGATAGTGCTTGTTTTTTTTGTATCTAGTTTTGTTTTTACTTCTAACGCTCTGGCTGTAACAAAATATTGGGTGGGTACCGCGGGTGGAAATATGAGCGTGGCGACAAATTGGTCTACAACTCCCTCTTCGGCTTGTGGGGTAAATGCCAACA
>CAZLLX010000025.1:0-6432 GCA_964560805.1 uncultured Candidatus Saccharibacteria bacterium
ATCCTTAGACGACAGGGGTATATTTTCTTCGATTTTAAAATCAAGCACGCTACGGATCTCTTCGGGTTTTAAATTTGGCAATCTGGTCTTAAAAATATAGGTTTTTTCCTCGGGAATTGCGTAACGAACAAATACCCGACCAGTCTTTTGTCTGATTAATGATAAAGCTTTAATAACCGCCTCTTTATTTACAATGTCTGAACCCACTACATCCCCCGGCGCAAGCGGAACAAGACCATATTGATCAGGCAAACTTCCTGCTCGGCCCTTTTTAAGACTTAAATAATAAATACCAACAGGAGTAATCTCGATTGAAATGGTTGGCATTTCAAGAAATTTTGGTGCCGAAAAAAGATTAGAAATAAAAGAGAATTGAAGCATAATGTTTCCTAAAACATTATAACACAAGCATTATTTATTTCTATGCTTAAACCATTCGTATACACCAGGAGCAATTGATAAAATAACAATTAAAATAACCAGATATAAGAAATACTGCTCGGCTTTGGGAATATAGTGCCCAAGATAATATCCGATTAAAATCATAAAGCTTGGCCACATTATACCGCCAATTATATTCCAAACATGATAATGATTTATGTTCATTTCACCAATCCCCGCAAAGGTTGGGGCAAAAGTTCTGATGACGGGAACAAACCGTGATAATAAAACTGTCTTATTACCATACTTTTCAAAAAATAACTTTGTATTATGAAGATGTTTCTTTCGAAAAAAGATAGTATCCGCTTTTTCAAATAATTTATGACCCGTAGTTAAGCCAAACCAATAACCAATATAGCCAGAAATAATGGCACACAAAATACTACCTATAAGCAACGGCCAAAATGGAATTAAACCCCGCGAAGCCATAAAGCCAGCTGTAAATAACAAAGAATCTCCTGGTAAAAATAAACCAAAAAGGAAACCAGATTCAACAAAGATAATCGCCAAAACACCAAACAAGCCGACAGTTTGAACCAAGTATGTTATATCAAATAGATGTCCCATATTATCTTGCTTTTAAACCAAAAGGAATTTCTTCTTTGAATTCAAACAGCGAGAACGGCTCTTCCCCGCCGCCAACCGCCAAAATCATGCCATTACTTTCCAAACCCATTAATGGTTTTGGTTCAAGATTAGTAACGAAAGCACATCTTTTACCAACCAGAACGGTAATATCAGGAAATTGTTTGGCGATACCTGAAATTATTTGTCTTGGTGTGCCCTCGGCAAAATCAACTGATAATTTCAAAAGTTTGTCAGATTTTTCTAATTTTTCAGCGCTTAAAATTTTACCAATTTTGATTTCAACTTTTTTAAAATCATCATAAGTAATTCTTGGTGTTTCCACCACCTTTGGTGGCTCAGTGGGAGGAATAATTGGTTTTATTTCGTCAGTCATATTTTATTTATTATTTCGATCTAAATAGCTTTGCAAAATAATCGCAGCAGCTGAAGCATCAATCATATCATTTTCACCAGTAATTTTCGAGGCCTGAACTGATGATAAAAATTCTGGTTCATAAACAACCTTTTTACCCATCGTTTCTAATTGTTTCTTAAAACCTTCAATTTTCCACATTATTTCATTGATTTTTCCATGAAAATCACGTGATTCTCCCATAATAATCACCTCCACATTATTTTGCATACAAAAATCAATAATATTTCGAAGTAAATCCGAATTATTTTCCAAAACCGCCTTAGGAAAAGCCAGCTTGCCGTCTTCATCAGACAAAGCAATGCCTACCCTCTTTTCACCAAAATCAATTCCAAGATATCGCATTATTGTATTCTATACTTATTTAAAAATAATGTCATTATCTAAAATCGTTTATTTTATTTTAAGAGTGGTAATCGGACGACTTTGAACAATGTAAAACTTTTTAGCTTCATAAGCCCATTCAATATCACAAGGAAAACCATAGTGTTTTTCAATCACTAAAATAATTTCCGCTAATTCAAGAATTTGATCGCCAGCCAAAACCTGAGATGAGGCTTTTGGTTCAGGAATATCTTTCCATTCGCTTCCCCCGCCTTCAACCCTATACAATGCTCGATCTTGAGTTGAAACATTAATATCAAGAAGATTCCGCGGTTCTTTTTCAACCACATAAGAATCTGGCGTAACCGAACCAGAAACTATGGCTTCGCCCAAACCAAAGCCGGCTTCAATAATTAATTGATTTCGGTCTTCAGTTACGGGATGAACAGAAAAAGCGATACCGGAAACTTCAGAGTTGACCATTTTTTGCACCACCACCGCGACTGAGATATGAGTATTATGAAGACCTTTTTCGAAACGATAAAAAATAGCTCGGGGTGCGAAAAGTGATGACCAGCAACGTTTTACCTTTTCAAGCAGATCTGCCTCAGTGGTATTAAGAAATGAATCAAGTTGACCAGCCCAAGCGTGCTCAGCCCCATCTTCAGCGGTGGCCGAAGATCGAACGGCTACATATTTTGTACCCAAAGCCTTAAAATCAGTCATAATCACATCAGCAATATCTTTTGGCATTTCTCGGCTTAAAATCAAACCGCGAATCGTTTCTGAAGCTCTCTCAACCTGAGAAATTTCACGATGATTAACAGCATCCAAAATTGCATCAATTTCCTGAACTAAATCAGTTTCTTGAATAAATCGCTCAAATGAGTTTGATAAAACCACAAAGCCAGGAGGAACAGGAATCCCCGCCTTGGTCATTTCACCAAGCGATGCCCCCTTTCCGCCAGCTAAATCAGCGTCTTTTTTTGATAAATTACAGAAATTTCTTGTTAGTTCCATGGTGAAATAACGATAACACACAGGGATAAGGTAATCAAACACAATCCTACAAAGCGGGTTTGTTTTATTTAAAAATTGGCGGGCTACTCGGGTTCAGTACCAGAGAGGCGAGGCACCGTAAGGGTTTTTAAGAATCGTTTTAAGAGTTGAAATAAGGTACGTGGGTCAGTTACTTTGTTGCTACAACCATCATGTCTTCAGCTTCTTCTGAGTAATCTTCACCTTTCCAATTTGAATAAGTAGTAACTGAAGAAAATCCTACTTTATTACATAATCCTTCAAATTCTTCTCTCGTATATACTCGAACTGAATAATCTTTTCTATCTTCTTTTCCTTCGCTTTTTATAATCCATGCGCCATTAATTCTTTTTGTCTCAAGACTATAAGAATCAATAACCCTCAAAGTTTTACCAGTAACCAAATTCCTCTCCTCATCTTCTTTGTATTTTCCTGATATTATTCTTGGAACATTCACGTCTGTATGCATCAGAAATTTTCCACCAGGCTTAAGAGCGTTATAGAAGTTTTTAAGTACTTTTTCATTTTCTTCATCAGTATCAAAGAAACCGAATGAATAGAACATGTTGATAATGGCGTCAAACTGAGAGGGATATTTGAGGTCGAGCATGCTTTCTTTGTTGAAAGTCACTTGAACTGAAAATTCATTTGCCTTATCAATTGCTTTTTGTAAATGAATGGAGTTTATATCTGATCCAACAACCTCAAAACCTCGTCGTGCAAGCTCGACACTGTGCCTGCCGTATCCGCATGGGCAATCAAGAATATTTGCTCCTGCCTTTAACGATAGAAGTTTTATCACTCCATCAACTTCCGAACTTGTTCTTTCAGCAAGACTCTGTTTCTTTTCTATGAGATATCCATCTTCTGACGCGTCACCTTCCATGTAAAAAGAGCCGAAGAAACCATATTCTTCCGACCACCATGGATTATTAATATCTTTAGACATGTCTCAAATGTTACATTAAAAATGTTTGTTTGTGCAGCCAATGAATCTAGGTCGCCCTACGGTCATAACCACTCGGGTCATGCCGATACTAAGATTTCCTGGCGGAGGAGGTGAGATTCGAACTCACGGCACCATTTCTGATGCGACGGTTTTCAAGACCGTTCCTTTAAACCACTCAGGCACTCCTCCAACGCAATACATAATTACATAAAAAAACCTTCTTTTCAAGTATTAATTAGTTATCCACTTCTCTCTTTAAATAAAGGTGCCTATAATTAAATTCAAATTTAATAGTGAGCAAAAGCTCTAATTACAAAAATATGGATTTAATAAAACAACTCGACTGGAGATACGCAACAAAAGTTTTTGATACAAATAAGAAAGTTTCGGAAAAGGATTTTGAAACAATATTAAAAGCCGGAAATTTAGCACCCAGTTCTTTTGGTCTTGAGCCCTGGAAATTTATTGTTGTAGAGAATTCTGAGATTAGAAATAAACTAAAAGAAAAAGCTTGGGGACAAAGTCAAATTACAGACAGTTCACATTTAATTGTGTTAGCGGTTAAAAAAACCATGACCACGGCTGACGTTGATGCCTTTATTGAGCGAACGGCTAAGACTCGCGGCCTGACCGTGGCTGATTTAGCTGGTTATGCCAACATGATCAAAGGTAGTGTTACTAGCCAATCACCCGAGCAAATTTTGGCCTGGAACAGCAAGCAAGTTTATATCGCTCTCGGATTCATGCTCGAAACAGCCGCTCAACTAAAAATCGATGCTTGCCCAATGGAAGGCTTTGATAAAGCCGGTTTTGACGAAATATTAAAATTGAATGGAACTGATTATGGCTCCGTTGCGGTTTGTGCAATCGGTTATCGTGGCGATGATAAATATGCCTCTGTACCTAAAGTTAGAAAGTCTTTGAACGAAGTGGTGATTAGAATCTAGATTCCCTCTAATCCACCCATTATTGAAAGCATAGCGGTACACGCTCCGAATCCAATAAGTAACAAAAAGAAGGTGGCTAGTACATACTGACCAGCGTTAGTTTTTTCTCTATTTGTAATCCAAATAATAAATTTAACAAGCGCAATTAATACAAGAATTCCGGCGTGAATCATATAACCAAAAAAGATAGCAAGGCCAGCCACCTCCCAATCATTGTTTAAATGGGTCGCGACAGAGGCAAGGAGGAAATAAATAAAAAATATTAGTAAATTAACTGATACAACCGACTTGGTCCAACTTTTATTTTCTTCTAGCATTTGGGTATTATAGCTTTTTGTTATGAATTGGTCTATAAAACAAATATAGCTCCACTAAATAATAAATAGCAAAAACCAAACTAAAAACTTGGATAAAAGTTAACCCCAAAACAATAAATTCACCTGGTTTTATAAACTCAATCAAAAACCTGAATAACAAATATGAAACAGTAAAGATTCTAAAAAGATAACCGCTTTTAAGGTTTTTATTTTTTGCTAGTCTTTTAATAACAAAAAATAAAATTATCAAAAAAATAATTTCATAAAGCGACGTTGGATGACGAAGAATTCCATCGCCCTGATCCATCGCCCAGGGCAGATTTGAAGGATTACCAACCGTACCATCCTTCACCCCAGACAAAAAACAACCGACTCGACCAATGGCCATGCCCAAAATTAATGGCAAAGTAAACAAATCTCCCGTCTTAGTTCTTTCCTTAACGACTTTTTTGGTAATCTCCACACCAATTATTCCACCAAGAAGTGCCCCGACAATAGTTTTGCCGGCATAATAATAAAGTAATGTCGGTGGATTTATAAAACTTTGCCAGTCACTTAAGGCGGATAACAAACGAGATCCGATTAAAGCTCCAGCTGCTGCACCAATTAAAATAAATAGCCTTTTATTAGACAAAACATGATCCCCGTCTTTTTTCTTTAGATATTCATAATATCGATAGGCCAAAAACAAAGATAAAATATCTGTTATGGTGTGAATTGGAAAAGATTCAATCATTTATTCTTGTTAACCGCGTGCCCGCCGAATTTATTACGCATCGCGGAAATTAATTTTCCGGTAAAAGATGGGGTGGTGCGGGTTTGTTCACGAACACGAACGGCGTTTTCCAAGCTTGGCATTTTACCATTTGCTTCGGCCAATAATTTTTTCATTTCATCTTCAGTCTCTCCTTTTGGTACCTCACCAGCAATTGAATCCAAATAGCCTTTTTCAATAAAGGATTCTTCCAGCCAGCTCATTAATTTACTCTCAATAATTGAACCATGAGCATACACTTTGGCCACCGCGTTTAGATCAATATTCAAACCTGAATCCTTAATAGTTTCAAAGCCTTCCGCCAAAGCTGACATCATGCCGTATTCAATTCCGTTGTGAACCATTTTTACATAATGCCCCGCCCCAGAGTCACCCAAATAAGCAAAGCCGTTTGGTAAAGCTAGATCAGTAAAGACTCCCTTAATATAAGCAAAGGCTTCTTTATCACCACCAATCATAATACAAGCTCCATGACGTGCCCCACTCACCCCCCCCGAGGTGCCCGCGTCCACAAAATGAATGCCAAGTTTTTTTAATTTTTCATATCGTTTGCGAGTATCTTGATAAAAACAGTTTCCTCCATCCACCAAGATATCCCCCTTTTTCAAAAATGGAATTACTTCATCAATCACTTGATCAAG
>CAZLLX010000026.1:0-6070 GCA_964560805.1 uncultured Candidatus Saccharibacteria bacterium
AATTACTTATCCACAGTTGACGGTGAACAATCGTTCACCTATAATGGCAGAGTAGTAAGTTATTGTTTATTAATCAGACCATGCCAAGTTATCGAAATTAAAATGTCTGGTTTTGTTCCTTCAAAACTATTCAAATTTTTAGGTCTTCGGATATTTTAGTCTATTAAGTATTTAAATCAGAATTTAAATATCTTGTAGGTAAAACCAGACCGTAAAAATTTGAATGTTTTTCAGAACAAAATACCCGAGGACTTTTAATTTGGATAAGTTGGCAGGTGTATAAAATTACAAACCAATGAGTAAATTTATTTTAGAGAAAAATATTCGAACCGAGATTATGAAATTGAATGAGGTGATTGATCTTAAAATAATTAGAGGTTTACCATATCGCCGCGAAGCCATGCGTCATCGATTTTTGCTTTTCCGTTTGGCCGATATGCATCGCCTGCCAAAGTTTCACTCTAACTGGTTTGAACGAACAGTAAACATCGTTGCTACTTTCTTGTTATAATATTTTTATGGATTATAAATACAAATTAAATCAGTTTTATAAGGAACATAAGCGAATGCCGGTTTATACCGAAATGCTTAAATTGTTTGGTTTTAAATCTAAAAATGCGGTCGCCAAGGTGATTGATAAACTTGTCAGCGAGGGAATTATTGATAAAGATTCTAGTGGTCATTTGGTGCCCTTGAGACTGGCTGGCGAAGTACCTTTACTTGGTCTGGTTGAAGCGGGTATTCCTACGGCGGCTGATCAGATTGATTTAGACACGATAAATTTGGATGATTATTTGATTCCAAATAAAGACAACACATATTTACTTGAGGTAAAAGGTGATTCCATGATTGACGCTGGCATTCACGAAGGTGATATGGTGGTGGCCGAGAAAAAGAGTCAAGCCAAAGACGGTGATATTGTGATTGCTTTGGTTGATGGCGGTTGGACAATGAAATATTACAGGACACGACAGGGTAAAACCTATTTAGAACCAGCTAATAAGGATTTTAAAAATATTTATCCAGAGTATCAATTGGAAATCGCAGCAATTGTAAAGGGGGTAATTCGTAAATATTAAAGGCGGCTCTTGTTAGAGCCGCCAGTTTGGCCTATTCCTCTTTGTTTGTTTCAAAGCGATAGGTTTTCTTGGGTTTGGTACGATGATGAATTATTATAAAGTCTGGCTCGAATCCTGTATTAATACCTGGTTTTGTTCCATACACAATTTGAAAACTAACTATCTCCAGATTTCGATAGTGAAATTCAAATTGAAACAACATCTTTCTAATTAATTTGTCTAGTGTAAGAAAGGGAATGCCTACATCATTTTTCCAATTTCTTAAGGAAATTGTGGAAAAATCACCCTCGCTTTCTCTGGCACTAATCATAAACTTTTCAATTGCCGCGTCTTGTCTTTTTTCTAGCTCTCGATCTTCAGCCAAGATGGTGTTGGCGAAAAATATTGAGCAAATGATAAACCATACATACTTCATCTGATGCCTCCTTGTTTTTGATGAACTTTTGTCCGGGCGTATCCTATAGTTTTTTCTTGATTGTAACAACTGTTAATAAAACCGTTTTTTTTGTTTTGAGTTTTACCTTGAAAAATATCATGATTTTAACTATAATATGTATATGTCAGAGAATCCTCGTTTTGAAGAAAATACAGTTAATCTTAACGAATCAGCAGTGGAAAAATTTGCCTATTCTTTTACTTATGTTGATATGGGAAGCGCCAATCGACCAGAAATTGTTACCATTAAAGCTGATACTCAGGAAGAAGCAGATGAAAAGTTTAAAGCAAAATATAGCAATTTCGATCCAGAGCAGGTTGGAAGAATTCAAATTGCAAATTAATGCAAAACCTATTTAATACAATTGTTTCTGTTGATTTAACTTTAGCTCAAAATCTATATTCAATTCGTAATCCAATTTCGGACAAGTTTTTTCTAGTTTTTACTTATTTAGGTGAATGGTTGGTGATTATTGCTTGTTTGGTAATTTTGTATCTTATTGTGCGAAAGTACCACGCTAGTTTTGTGGCTGGGTATTGTGCTTTGGGTGTGTTTCTTACCGCAATCAGTTCATTAATATTAAAAGCCTTGGTCGGACGTGATCGTCCAGCCGCAGATATTGCATTATACAAAGAAAACCTTTCTTCTTTTCCCAGTGCTCACTCAGCTTTAATTTTTGTCTTCTGGGGTTTTTTGGTTTATTCAGTTTGGCGAACAAGCCATCATATATCAACCAAAATATTATTCACGTTAGTCTCACTTTTTATAATCCTATTAGTTGGTTTTAGTCGATTATATTTAGGCGTACACTTTTTAAGCGACGTCCTGGGTGGATATCTCTTGGCCCTACTGTGGTTACTTGTCGTAATGTACAGTTCTCGTCGTTATTTTTAAATAACGATTGGTTTTAAGCTATTTTTATTTCCGGCCTGATCAAGTACTTTGAAGGTGACTGTTTTGCCAGGCACCAGTTCGCGTCTGATTATTAGATTAGAAAGATGTTCTTCGATAGTATCTTGAATTAGGCGATTCATAGGTCGAGCACCAAATGTCGGATTATAACCATTTTCTGCTAGAAAATTTAATAATTCACTATCATAGCTAAAACCAATTCCTTTTTCGGCCAATCTTTTGGCAACTTTTTTAACCATCAAGGTGGCAATTTCAAGTAAATTTTGCTTGGTTAGGGGGTGGAATAAAATTGTGCCATCAAAACGGTTAATTAATTCTGGTTTCAAAATATCGTTCTTAACGATGGTAGCCACGATTTCGTCTTTACTATCTTGCAAATTTTCTCCTTTATTTACAATTTCAAAAATTTTATCAGCTCCAGCGTTTGAAGTGGCGATAAAAATGGTATTACGTGCCATTATTTTTTTACCAAAAGAATCTGTAAAGAATCCTTCGTCTAGAATTTGTAAGAACAAGTTCAGAACTTTTTTATTGGTTTTCTCAAATTCATCCATCAAAAGAACTCCGTAGGGTTGTTCACGTAGCATGTTGGCTAGAATGCCTTGATTATTTGTGTCGACAGAACCAATTAACCGAGCCAACGATTCTTCATTTTGATATTCAGACATATCTAAACGAAGCATTTTTTTCTCGTCACCAAAGAAGACCTCAGCCAAAGCTTTGGCGGTTTCGGTTTTACCCACACCGGTAGGACCAAGGAATAGGAAAGAACCAATTGGGCGATTTTCGTTTCTGATTCCAGCTCGACTGCGACGAATGGCGCTCGAAATCGCGAAAACCGCTTCTCGCTGAGCAATAATTCTTTTCATTAAGTAATTCTCAAAGTTGAGTAGTTTTTCTTTTTCCGCTTCGTTAATATCACCAACTGGTATGTTGGTTTTTTCACTGATATAGTCTTGAACTACCTTTTTATCAATAAAAGTAATGTTCTTTTCCAAACTCCATGGGGCTAATTCTTGGAGTAGATCGTAGGCTTTGTCTGAGGAAACTCCATCGGGAAAGTAATAATCGGCACTTTTGGTTATTTCTGAAATCGCTGGATAACTGAAAGTGATTCCGTAATCTTTTTCTATTTTTATCGCTTCACGGCCTATAATTTTAACAATCTCACTTGTTTCAAGTGGTTTGGTATTAATAACTTCAAAATAAGACATTAAGGCTTTATTATTTTCAATCAAAGTGTGAAAATATTCCAAATCAGCTAGCGCGATAATTTTACCGCCAACATTAGATAAATATGGCTCTAATATATCAATGATATTTAAATCATATTGTTTAGCTTGAATAATTAATCGTGGTAAATTATCAATAATCAAGACAATGTTTCCAGCCTTTAATGCCTCATCAAAAATAATTGGCAATTTATCCTCAAACTCATCTTTAGAATTAATCGAGCTAGTAAACCGATTGGCAGAAAACAGTAGGGGTACTTTACCAGCCAAAGAGCCAACAATTGTTTTTTGTTTAATTTTTCTTGCCAGATTCCAAATTACCTCCATTTTTTCCTGACCAGGTTGTCCGACTAATAAAGCGTTAGCCCCACTACTGCGTTCTAGGGCGGTTTGAATCTGACTTAATTCTCGACTTCGTCCGTCAAAAGACACGGCATCAGAATTTACTTCTTGATCGTGCATTAGGTTTCGACTAAACCGGCTAAGTAAATAAGTTCGTCCAAAAGACCAGTCGGTTCCTACGCCAGGAATTTTGGCTAATTTTTCGGGCTGCCACCATTGTTTGTTATATTCTTTTTCTTCAATTTCATAGATTACCCAGTCCACGGCTTCATCTAAATCTTTTTGATTTAATCCCTTTTGATCTAAGGCTAATTTAAAATCCTGATTATTGTTATAAAGGAAGTCGGTTAGATCTGCTACGTGAATTATCTTTTTGCCACTCAGATCAAAAATTTTTTGTGGAGCTGAATTCTGCTTTTGTTTTTTTGCTAAGACGACTATCTCGGTCGGGCTAAAACCAAGTCGAAGCATTATTTTTTGACCCAAAGTATCGGTCTGCAAGAAACCAAGAAAAAGATTGTCATTTGTTGATTTTTTAAGAATTCGTCCGGCTGAAAAAGTATAAAGCTCTTCCGGTTTGTAAAGATTTTTGCCTACACGTTCGAAATAAAAAGATGAAGCAAAATAGGCTTCAAATGTTCTAAGTGTTAGAAAAAGACCAAGAGATAATATAGCGATACCAATTAATTTTCTGACAATAAAATCAATCTCAGTTTGAATTTTACTATTACTACTATCAATAAAAAGAGCTGATAAAATAATAATTATTGGCAAAATTAAGACAATATATTTTGTTATATTAGTCAAAATTCTTCGTCTTTTTTCATAGAATATTTTTTCTAAAACCAGGGTGGGGTAGAGAGGGCTTTTTTTAAGAAATGTTTCAATTTGATTCATGAATTAAAAAAATATTAAGTATAAGCCACTTATAATTAAGACAATAATAATTACTGGCATTAAAAGCCAGATTATAATTAAGACTGGTAGCAGTGCAATAAAAGAAAGACAAATAGTTGTACCGATGATTAGAATGAACAGGCGCATAATCAAACCAACTATTCTGGTGATTATATTTACAATAAAAGCAGAAAGATAGGCACTAAAACTGAAAGTCTTTGGATAGGGGTCGGCCATCCTTTTCCAGTGATCAAACAAATTGGTGATCATCTGACGTAAAGAAAAGAAGCTGATTAAAAAGAATAGGAAGTTTTTCCAGATTTTTATTAAAGATAATAGACCACGTCCGTAGTGCCATTTTAGATAACCCAAAAGAACCAACAAAGTTTTCATACATTAATTATACAACAAAAATGAAAAATATAGTATAATCAGTTTAACTATGAAGCGTAAGTTTTTGATTATTGTTCTGGTGGGATGCTTTCTGATGAACTTTAATCAAGTATCAGCTTTTTCTTGGTCTGATTTATCACCCAGTAATCTTTTTTTGGGTCTAGATACACTAGTTAATCAAATTACAAATGTAATTTCTTTTTTAGCCAAACAAAAAGATTATTTAATTGGTAAAAAAACAGATGTTAACAGCTATGATAATTTGAGTCGGGCACCAGATATTGAAAAAGTTGTAACTGATTTGGGTGGAACCACTACTTCAGAATCAAAACCTTCATTCGTGCCAATTCAAGTGTCTACCTCAACTTTACCCGAAGTAAAAAACATAGCTACTTCTACTAAAGTGAGTCCCAAGATTCCTGATATTTCCTTACCTCCAGTTATTAATCTTGGCAGTACAACTGTTAAAACAGTAACCGCTAATTTTATATCAAGTGGTGATTACACAAGTACGGATATTTTGATTTTTACCAACAAGGAGAGAACAAAAGAAAGCTTGTTACCTTTATCGAGTAATAAAACCCTTGACCAGGTCGCCAAGCTAAAGCTTGAAGATTTATTTTCTAAACAATATTTTGCCCATGAGTCACCAACTGGTCAGTCAGCTGCCGATTTGGCAAAACAGGCCGGTTATAATTATTTGATGGTTGGTGAAAATTTGGCTTTGGGTAATTTTGGTGATAATCAGGGGATCGTGTCGGCCTGGATGGATAGCCCTG